>DASURS010000344.1:0-30420 GCA_036279935.1 Pyrinomonadaceae bacterium | reverse complement strand
AGCTACCAGTCTCACATCGTCGTTGAGAGACAGGCGCTCAGGAAAACCGGCACAGCGGATTGAGGCGACGCGGTCCCGCATCGTCACCGCATCAAGTTCGCCGGAATCCCACCAACGGCAGTTGGTGGATGATTCATTTTTCAGCCTTGTTTTAGGTGGTAAGTGAAACTTCCACCAACTGCCGTTGGTGGGATTCGGCAAATGGTTCCTCGAACTCGTAGGCTGAATATAACTATCCACCAACTGCCGTTGGTGGGATTCCCCACTTTTGAGGCAAAGCTCCCTCGCTGGATGAAACCAGGTTCGCCCGACAGGCTTGTCCTGGACCACTGAAACAGGCAGCAAATTCAGAAAGACACAACTATGACTATGGTCACGACCGAAGTCGGGGTAGTTGATCACCCCCCTCTTAAATTCAGAACTGAGATACACCAGAGCATGATCACGACCGAGGCCTGGGTGATTCATGCCTCCCCTGACGACTCTCGCACGCTCGAGCCGGCTGAGCTCAGAAGAGAGGTCTATTCCTTCCCGAACATCACCGAACACGAGGTTCTGGCCGAGCCGGTTTACGGCTGTTGGGAAGGGAACATGACTCATGCAATTGAGCGAAACCCGGTCGACGTCTGCCGGCAGCGCGGTGAGAAGAAGATCGTCATCGGTAACGCCGGGGTCGTGCGTATTCTCAAGACTGGACCATCAGTCACCAACGTCAAGGAAGGCGATCTCTGTCTTTTTGCCGCCGTCGGGACGACAGATCAGTTTGGCTATTTGATCAAGGTCGTCGGTTATGACGCCCGCAACACGATCGGCCTGCTCGCCAAGCGCATCAAGCTACATGAAAAACAGGTCATCCCTCTGCCCAAAGAGTCGAAACTGACGGCCCAGCAATGGGCGGCATTCTCGCTGCGCTACACGACTGCGTGGGCCAACTGGAAATTGGCATACGGCTGCTGGCGCGTTCAGATGTCGGAAGAGCAACAGCCCGCGCCGTATGTTTGGGGTTGGGGCGGCGGCGTCACACTCGCCGAACTCACGTTGGCGAAGTACTACGGCTGTCCGGTCGCGATGATCGCGTCCACCGACGAGCGCCTTCAGTTGATTGAGAGTCTGGGGATCAAAGCGATCGATCGACGTCAATTCCCCAACCTCGACTTCGACGAGACAAGGGTGCGAACCGATTCCGCATACAGAAGGCTTTATCGAGACTCCGAAAAGACGTTTCTGCAATTGGTCAAAGACAACACCGACGGACTGGGAGCTTCAATCTTTATCGACAACATCGGCCGGCCCGTATTCCGCGCCACGATGAAAGCCCTGGCGCGGCAAGGCGTGATTGCGACTGTCGGATGGAAGCTGGGCATGGACCTTTCGATCATCCGCGCGACCGAGTGCATCAGTCATCACATCCATGTTTTCTCACACGGCGCCCGGTACCCTGAGGGCGTCGCGTCCATCGCATTTGCAGAGCAGGCTGGCTGGGTACCACCAGTCAAAGACGAGGTGTGCAGTTGGGACAACATCCCGCAGCTGGCGCACGACTTCGCCACTGAAAAGAACACCGATTATTTCCCGCTCTATCAAGTGAACACACTATAAATTCTCGGCCTGGCATCAGCATGGACACAGAACTCGATCCACTCGCGCAGTGCTCAACATTCGTCGAACTGTTGCGCCGGAGGTCTCTACTTCATCCGGCCAAGATCGCTTTGACCTTTTTGCAGGACGGCGAAACAGAGAAAGCCAATCTGACCTACGAGGAGTTGGATCGCCACGCGCGCGCAATCGGCGCCACCTTGCAGAAGCTTCAAGCCAGGGGTGAGCGTGCGCTTCTCATCTACCCTCCGGGTCTCGATTTCATCGCCGCACTCTTCGGATGTTTTTATGCCGGCGTCATCGCAGTGCCGGCGTACCCTCCGCATCTCAACCGGCCTATGCCGCCGCGGCTGAAGGCGATTATCGACAATGCGGAGGTGACACTGGTCCTCACTACAGCCCCTCTCCTTTCTAATATCGAGAAGCGCTGGACCGATGCTTCGAGTCTGACCGGTTTACGCTGGATAGCTACAGAGACCCTCGATATCGAGTCGGCGGATGAGTGGCGCGACCCTGAGGTCGAGGCCGATACAGTTGCCTTTCTTCAATACACGTCAGGCTCGACCAGCTCACCAAAGGGTGTGATGGTCAGTCACGGCAACCTTCTCCATAACGAGCTCATGCTCAAGGTGGCCTTTGAGCAGAGCGAGGAAACGGTGTTCGTCGTCTGGTTGCCGCTGCATCACGACATGGGTCTGATCGGAAACGTGTTGCAAGCAATATATCTGGGTGGCCGTGCGATCCTGATGGCGCCGGCCGCTTTCCTTCAAAGTCCCTTTCGCTGGTTGCAAGCCATCTCGCGTTACAGAGCGCGTACGAGTGGCGCTCCTAACTTTGCTTATGACTTGTGTGTCGACAAGATTTCAGATGAGCAACGGTCAACGCTTGATTTGACGAGTTGGAGTCTGGCTTTTAACGGCGCCGAGCCGATTAATCATCGCACGCTGGATCGGTTTTCATCTCGCTTCAAGCCATGCGGCTTCCGGCGCGAAGTGTTCTACCCTTGCTACGGGCTGGCTGAAGCGACGCTGTTCGTGAGTGGTGGTCAAAAGTCGGCGGCGCCGATAGTACACACATTCAACGCTGAAGCGCTCGCGCGAAACGAGCTCGTCGAAACCGCACCCGAGGACACAGGGACACGGACGCTTGTTAGTTGTGGACACACCTGGCTGGCGCAGGAGATCGCGATTGTCGATCCTGAATCCCAGGTCAGGCTCGGCGACACGCAGATCGGAGAGATCTGGCTGGCTGGTCCACACATCGCGAAAGGATACTGGGAGCAACCTGAAGCGAGCGAACGCGCCTTCGGCGGATACATTGCCGAGACAGGCGAGGGACCTTTCCTGCGAACCGGCGATCTCGGTTTTCTGAAGAATGGCGAGCTCTATATCAATGGTCGACTTAAAGATCTGATCATCATTCGCGGACGGAATTACTACCCTCAGGACATCGAATGGACCGTCGAACAGGCCAACAATGGGGTGAGGGCAGGATGCGTCGCCGCCTTCTCGGTCGACGTTGACGGCCGGGAGCGTTTGATCGTTGCGGCCGAGGTCGATCGTCATTTTCGCAGCGCGAGTGTTGAAGAGGCAGTTGTTCAGATCAGAGAACGAATAGCGGAGGAGCATGAGCTTGAAGTCTTTGCGGTTTCGCTGCTGAAGTTTGGGAAGATCCCCAGGACGACGAGCGGCAAAATCCAGCGCCACGCCTGCCGGAATGATTACATTGCTGGAAAACTCGACATTGTCGGGCAATGGCAGCAGCCGGCGAGGGACCTTTCCGCCCGCAACGATCAATTGGCGCTTCGTCCACCTGGTGATCCGACCGCAAACAGCGAAATCATTCGAACGTGGATTGTGGCCCAGATCGCCGAGCGGGTAGGCCTCGATCCTGTTGAGCTTGATGTCAGAAAACCTCTTCGAAGCTACGGGCTCGATTCCGTCGCGAACGTCGCCATAACCGCAGACCTCGGAACATGGCTCGGCCGAGACCTTTCTCCGACGTTGATTTACGAGCACCCGACCATTGAGGCTCTGGTGCAGCACCTCGCTGGAGAGACAGTCCCTTCCATCTCAACTTCTACCGTCGCGAAACAAGAGACCGCGCGGGAGCCGGTGGCGATTATTGGCATAGGTTGCCGCTTACCCGGCGCAAACAACGCGGATGCATTCTGGCAACTGTTGCGCGAAGGTATCGACGCGATCACCGAAGTGCCGGCTGATCGTTGGGATGCTCGTGCTTTTTATTCGGCAGACCCGGTTCCGCCGCCCGGAAAGATGAATACTCGCTGGGGAGGCTTTCTGGATCAGGTGGACCAGTTTGATGCTGCGTTCTTTGGGATCGCTCCACGCGAAGCGACCCACATGGATCCGCAGCAGCGTCTGCTTTTAGAAGTTGCGTGGGAAGCACTCGAAGATGCAGGGCAGGTGCCGCAACGTTTAGCCGGCACGCAAGCCGGCGTCTTTATCGGTGTTGCGACCAGCGAATATTCCTCGATGCAGTTGAACCAACCCGGGCGCATCGATGCCTACGCGTCTACGGGCGGCGCGATGAGTATCGTCGCAAATCGTCTGTCCTATTTCTTTGACTTTCGCGGGCCGAGCATGGCGGTCGACACTGCCTGCTCGTCGTCATTAGTGGCGATCCATCTTGCTTGCCAGAGTCTGTGGCGCGGCGAGTCGACGCTGGCACTCGCGGGAGGAGCGAATTTGATTCTCTCCCCGGCAGTGACCGTGAGTTTCTCTCAAGCGAGTGCGACCAGTCGTGACGGTCGTTGCAAAGCGTTTGATGCGGGCGCGAATGGCATCGTGCGAGGTGAAGGCGTGGGCGTCGTCGTCTTGAAGCCACTCTCACGAGCCGTGGCGGACGGCGACGAGATCTATGCCGTGATAAAAGGCAGCGCGGTCACGCAGGACGGCAAGTCCAACGGGATTACGGCGCCGAGCATGGCGGCGCAAGAGGCTGTACTCAGCGCGGCCCTTCACGATGCAGGAATTTCGCCCGCCAAAGTGCAATACGTCGAGGCGCATGGAACAGGGACGTTACTCGGCGATCCGATCGAGGCGAAAGCTCTTGGCAATGTGCTCGCGGCGGACCGCACGTCGGAGCAAGCCTGCGTAATCGGTTCCGTGAAAAGTAATATCGGGCATCTCGAGGCTGCGGCCGGAATGGCCAGTCTGATCAAGGTGGCGCTGGCGATCAAGCACAAAGCGATTCCACCGAGCCTGCATTTAAACGAGCCCAATCCGTTAATTCCATTTGACACTCTGCGGTTGCGGGTCCAGCAAACTCTCGGTCCCTGGCCTGACATGGATGGACCAGCGATCGCCGGTGTCAGTGCTTTCGGCTTTGGTGGGACCAACGCGCACATCGTGCTCGAGGAAGCGCCGGCGAAGTCTGTCACTGCACCAGTTGAGACAGATGAGGAACCAGTGCGGCCTTACCTGCTGCCGATATCGGCGCAGAGTCCGGAAGCATTGCGATCACTTGCTCTCGCTTATCAACAATTCCTCAACTCTGCCGAATCAGACTCGATCTCGCTGAAGAGCATCTGTCAGATGGCGGCTGTGCGGCGGCAGCACCACGACCAGCGGTTAGCCGTTGTTGCTCGTTCGCGGCAGGAGATGGCGGAGCGCTTGGAATCCTCGATAAACGGAAGGAGTCGCGAGCAGAACCTGAGTCCGCTGTCAGCCGGCCGTCACCGGAAAGTCGTGTTTGTTTGTTCCGGCTATGGCGGGCAATGGTGGGGAATGGGCCGTGAACTCTTGAAGCAGGAGCCGGTATTTCGCGCGGCGGTGGTCCAGTGTGATGAGTTGCTCCGCGAATACGTGGATTGGTCGCTGGTAGAAGAGTTGAGGGCCGATGAAGACGTGTCTCGAGTGACAGGAAGCAATGTCGAGATAACGCAGATCGCGCTTTTCGGACTTCAGATAGGTTTGGCCGCGCTGTGGCGGTCGTGGGGTATTGAGCCCGACGCTGTAGTTGGACATAGCCTTGGCGAAGTGGCCGCCGCTCACTTGTCGGGAGCTCTAACTTTGCGAGATGCGGTGCGCGTCATCTTCCATCGCAGTCACATCATGCAGCAGAAACTCGAGCAGGAAGTTCCGGGTGCGATGGCTGCCGTGGAGCTTGCGGTCGAGGATGCCGAGCAGCTACTCGCCGGTTATGAGGATCGCGTCTCTGTCGCGGTACACAATGCTCCGAAATCCGTTGTGCTGGCTGGAGAGGTACTCGCGCTGGAGCAAGTGCTTGAACCGCTGCGGCAGCAGGGCGTGACTGTGCGAGTGTTATCAGCGCCGGGTGGCGGTCATAGCCCGCAAGCTGAAGGCGCGCGAAACGAACTGGAACAAGCGCTGACGGGACTTCAACCGGCGCCGCCGAACATCCCTATCTTTTCAACTGTCACCGGCTCCTCGGGCGAGCAGCCCGCATTTGATGCCGCCTATTGGGGGCGCAACGTGAGACAGCGCGTCCGCTTTTCGGAAGCGATCGCGCGGCTTGGGCAGGAAGGATACGACATGTTCCTGGAGCTAAGCCCGCAACCGATACTCTCCGCTGCGATCACTCAATGTTTGAGTCATCATAAGTACAGTGGAACTGTCCTTCCAACCCTGCGACGCAAGAGAGATGATCGAACAACGATGCTCGCGTCGTTAGGCCAGCTTTACACCGGCAGCTACCCGGTCGATTGGACCAGGATTTACCCGCAAAGCTCTCAGCACGTGAAGCTGCCCGCGTATCCGTGGCAGCGTCAGCGTTACTGGATTGAGAATCAGAAACCGGAGAGCGGCCGCGAGTGGAGAAGATCCGCCACAAGATCTAACGGAGCACCTGCGCATCCGTTGCTCGAGCGGCACCTCGCGTCGTCCATCAATTCCGGGACACATTTCTGGGAGATGGATTTGGGCATCGGTATGTCCAGCGGTCTTGGCGGGCATCGCGTTAAAGGCAGGGTGTTACTCCCGGCCACTGCTTACATGGATATGGCCCTCGCCGCCGCCACGGAAGTCTTCGGTGATGCACCTCATGCTTTGGAGAATATGAGTTTCAGTGAGCCGCTCGCGCTTTCGAAAGACGAGGCCGGCTCGCAGAAGATGCAATTAGTAGTTTCCGACGCAGTCTCCGGCGCCGCTTCCTTCCAGTTCTTCAGTCTCGACGCGCGCACCACGCAGGGCCAGGCATCGTGGACGTTGCGTGCGCGCGGCAAAATCCGCGTTTCAAGGAGCCAGTGATGACATCGCCAGAAGAATCCCTTCAGCGCCGGCGTGTGGAGTTCGGCTTATTCTTCTTCTCCAGCAGTGAAGCCGTCACTGACAGAGACAAATATGGCTTGTTGATCGAGAGTTCGAAGTACGCCGACGAGCACAATTTCTCATCGGTCTGGATTCCCGAACGTCATTTCACGAAGGAAGGCGGTCTCTATCCAAATCCCGCTGTACTGCACGGCGCCCTTGCGAGAGAAACGCGCCGCATCGGACTGCGTGCCGGCAGCGTTGTTATGCCGCTTCACGATCCGATTCGGGTCGCGGAAGAATGGGCCATGGTCGATCACCTTTCGCAGGGAAGAGTCGGGCTCTCTTTTGCATCGGGTTGGAACGCCAATGATTTTGTTTTCTTTCCGCAGAAGTACGCTGACCGCCATGAAGAGATGTATCGCGGGATCGAAGCCGTGCAGAAGCTCTGGCGCGGTGAGTCAATCATCGCTAACGGAGTTGATGGCAAACCGGTCGAGATCAGAATCTATCCGACGCCGTTGCAACCGAACCTGCCCTCGTGGATTACGGCGGCCGGCAGTCCGCAGACGTTCGAAGCGGCGGGCGCTCTCGGCGCGAAGCTGCTCACCCATTTATTCAATCAGGACTTTGAGGAACTGGCGGAGAAGATAAAGATCTACCGCGAGTCGTTGGCCGCGCATGGTCACGACCCGCGGGCAGGATGGGTGACGTTGGCGGTGCCTGCATTCGTCACGGATGACGAGAGTGTGCTTCGTGGCGAGGTCCAGGATGCGTTCCGCGGCTATGTCAGCTCGGCCTCGTATCTTTTCAAAGCCTTCGCTCAAAACAGAGGCCGGCAGATAGATTTCGCGCGCCTTTCGCGGCAGGAGATGGATGAGTATGTGGGATGGATCTGCGACCGTTTACTGACCGAGAACAGAGTTCTCTTCGGGACAGTCGAGAGTTGTTCGCAATTGATCGGCGAATTAAGCGACCTCGGCGTCGACGAGGTTATTTGTCAGTTGGACTTCGGAGTCAAGGCAGACTCGGTTTTGCAAAGCCTGCCATATCTCAATCAGTTGAGAGAGCTGTTTGACTGCGAGGCCGAGCCGGCGTCGGAGCTATGTGCGGTCCCGGCGATCGAAATTAAAAAGTCGGTGAGTAGTGGTGCAGATGCGGAAACGCCGCGAGTCTTCGTCGATGAGATTCAGGCGCGCTGTCGCGAGGAAGTTGCCGGGTCAAAACACTATGAGCAACTGAATCGCAGGGCCGCAGAATTTGATTCGGGTTCCCCGAAGCTCGAGCGTCTCTGGCGCCGTGATGGCGAAGCGCTGGGCCAGATCGACCTTTCAGAGGAACTACTCTGGGAGGCGGGCTCCTTTACTGTTCACCCCGCGATTCTTGACGCGTGCTTCCAGTTGCTGGTTACGACGCTGCCGTCGAACGGAGTTCCGGATGACGCGGAGCCGTTTTATCAACCCGTTGGATTGCGCAGCCTTCAAGTCTACGGTCGCCCCGAACAGCGTCTCTGGACTCACGCACGCATAAGGCCCACGAACGGAAATGGTGTCATCGAGGGTGATGTACGCATCCTCAACGATCACGACGACGTCGTCGCGCAAGCTTTCGGCCTGCAACTGCAACCGGCAGACTATTCCTCCTTCGAGGAGTTGGACCAGTGTGACTCGATCGGTGTTGAGTCAGCCGTAAACGCCGCTGCTAATCGGGTTGAGGAGTCGCTCTTCCGCAACGAGCTGCTGCTGCACGAACCCGAAGAGCGCTCGAAGTTGTTACAGACCTACATCTGCGAACGAGTGGCTGCCGTACTCGATCTGGCCCCGTCCAAAATCAACGTACATCAGCCCGTCAACACCATCGGACTCGACTCTCTGATGGCGATTCAACTGAAGAACCGGATCGAAGGCGATCTCGGAGTGAACGTGCCGGTCGCGACCTTTCTGCGGGGCGCCAGCATCGCCGAGCTTACCTCGCAGTTGCTTCCGGATCTGTTGACAGCCTCGCCGGCGGATTCGAAGACTCCGATCCTTGGCACCACGCCGGACGAGCTCATCGAGCATCCACTCTCGAAAGGTCAACAGGCGCTCTGGTTCATGCATCGGATCTCACACGCAAACGCCTACAACACCATCGAACTCGCCGTCACAATCCGGGGCGCTTTAGACATCGAAGCGTTGCGTAGTGCATTCCAGGCGCTTACCGACCGCCATCCGTCGTTGCGGACGATCTACCGCGAACGTGACGGCGCGCCGGTTCAAGTCGTCCTCGCTTCTCAAGTCATTGATTTCAAGGTGACCAACGCGGAAGGCTGGACGACGGCGCAACTGGACCACTTCATGGCGGAGGAGTACCGCCGCCCATTCGATCTCGAACAAGGTCCACTGCTGCGCGCCGGGCTGTTCATCCTATCCGAACACGAGCATGTGTTCTCATTGGCTGCCCATCACATCGCCGTCGACTTCCTGTCGATGGAGATCATCCTGACAGAACTCGAAGCACTCTACTTTGCCGCAACGGCCGGCGTGCCGCCCGCTTTGCCGGCCTTGAGCGCACAGTACGCCGACTATGTTCAATGGCAGGCCGAGATGCTCGAAGGGCAGGAGGGCGAACGGCTCTGGACGTTCTGGCAAAAAGAACTGGCCGGCGATCTGCCTGTCCTGAAGCTGCCTACTGATCGTCCACGACCGCTCATTCCGACTAACCGCGGAGCGATTCACCAGTTCAAACTCGACGCCGAATTAACACGTCAATTGAGAGCGCTGGCCAAAGCTGAAGCGACCACGCTGTATACGCTTCTCTTAGCGGGCCTGAATGTGCTCCTTCATCGCTATAGCCGGCAAGACGACATTCTCATCAACTCTCCGACGGCCAATCGAAGCCGGTCCGAGTTTGAAGGGATGATCGGCTTCTTCGCCAACCCGGTCATCATCAGGTCCAACCTTTCCGGTAATCCGACTTTCAAGGCGTTCCTGGCCCAGGTCAGCACGACGGTGTTGGGAGCACTCGATCACCAGAACTATCCATTCTCTCTGCTCGTCGAACAGCTTGAGCCCACGCGCGACCCGTCGCGCACACCACTTTCTGACGTCGTGTTCAATCTCGATCGTCCGCTTCGCGAAGGGACCATCGGCGGCATGGTGGGCCACGCGCAGACTGGACTCGTAATGGAGCCGAGGATCATCGAAGAGTGCGTGACCCGATACGATCTCGTGTTGGTGATGATCGAAGGCGAAGACTCGATCACCTGCGGCTGGCAGTACAAAACAGATCTTTTCAACGCTTCAACCATCTCGCGCTGGGCAGGCCACCTTCAGAAATTGCTAACCAGCATTTGCGCGCATCCGGATCGACGTCTAAGCGAGCTGGAACCGCTTACGACAGTTGACCACACGAAACTGATCGTGGCTGAGCCGATTGCGAAGAAGTCGTTTGCCAAAGGCATGAAGAGCGTGAAGCGGAAAGCCATTGATCTGACGCTTCAGAACACAGTCACGACGGATTATCTCGTGTCGGGAGAGACCTTTCCCCTCGTCGTCTATCCGAAAATGAATGGACTGGATCCGGTCGGATGGGCCAGGGGCAATCAGGAATTCATCCAGAAAAAGCTGCTGGAGCATGGCGCGATACTGTTTCGCGGTTTCAAGGTTCCGTCCGTTTCTCACTTTGAGCAGTTCGCGCTGGCCAGTTGCCCTGCGTTGTTCGGTGAGTATGGTGATTTACCGCGGAAGGAAATGGGCGGCGCGGTCTATGGTTCAACGTCGTATCCTTCCGATCGGCCCATCCTTCCTCACAACGAAAGCTCGCAGATGCACTGCTGGCCGCTCAAGATCTGGTTCCATTGCGTTCAGGCTGCGGCGTCCGGCGGTGAAACTCCAATCATCGATTGTCGCCGGGTTTATCAATCGCTCGACCCGGCGGTCAGAGAGAAGTTTGCGCGCAAGGGATTGATGTACGTTCGAAACTACGTGCCCGGGTTTGACGTCACGTGGCAAGAGTTCTTCCGTACTAACGACAGGTCCGAAGTCGAAGCTTATTGTCGAAGAGTGGGTCTGGAGTTTGAATGGATCGGCGCAAACGGTTTGCGCACGCGAAAGCTTTGTCCCGCCGTGGCGGTCCACCCGAAAACGGGTGAGACAGTGATGTTCAATCAAATCCAGGCGCATCACATTTCCTGCCTGGAACCTTCAACACGAGAGGCCATGTTGTCGTTGTTCAAGACCGAGGATCTGCCTCGTAACGTCTACTACGGCGACGGCTCGGTCATAGAAGACTCCGTGGTAGACGAACTGCGCGAGGTCTATCACCGGCTCGCGGTTAACTTTCCATGGCACGAAGGCGACATCCTGATGCTGGATAACATGCTGAGCGCGCACGGCCGCAACGCGTACACCGGCCCGCGCAGCATCGTGGTCACAATGGGTGAAATGTTCGCTGCTGAAGATCTCCAATCCGAAGCGACACTGCAATTTGCTTGAGCAGACCCCCCTCCCGAAAGGCTGATAAATGAAGAACGCTGAAAACCATCTCGACTGTGTCGTGATCGGCTACAACGAAGTTCCCTTCGTGAAGTATGAGAGTTTCCTCCGCAACTATGGTGAGGACGCTGAGGCTTATCGCGACTTGAAATTCAGCTTTGTCGACATCGACGGCAAGAAGCTTGACTACATGGGCCTGCTCAACCACGTGCTCGCGCTGGCCCAACCCGAAGGAAGCATCCCAGCTTTACCCGACGAGGAGCTCAAGTCCGGCGACATCCCAAATCTGGCGGCTGTCTATTTGACAAACTTCCTCAGAAACAAGGGCCATCAAACGCAGTACATCAATCTCTTTCAATACGAGAAGGAAAAGCTGATCGAGTATCTCGCGGAAGATCCGCTGTGCGTGGCGATCACCACGACGTTCTACGTCGTCAACTTGCCCGCCGTCGAGATCGTCGAGTTCATCAGGCAGCACAATCCGAGAGTGAAGATCGTCATCGGCGGCCCTTTGATTTCGAACCACGCGAGAAATTACGAGGATCCGATCGAGCTCAAAGCTGCCCTCGATGATATCGGCGCGGACATCTACGTCATCGAAGGCCAGGGCGAACTTACTCTTTCGCAGATCGTCGACACTCTCAAAACCGGTGGTGATCCGAGCACCATACAGAACATCGCGTATGTGAAAAACGGGAAGCTTCTGCGAACAAAAGCCGTAACCGAAAACAATTCACTCGACGAGAACTACATCGACTGGCGCAAGTTCCGAGATGAAGATATCGGCGCCACTGTTCAGACGCGCACAGCTCGCAGTTGCGCGTTCAAGTGTTCCTTTTGCAATTACCCGACCCGCGCCGGCGCGCTCTCGCTGACCAGTAATGAAGTCATCGAAAAGGAGCTCGATTCCATACTGGAGCTGGACCAGGTGAGGAACCTCGTCTTTATCGACGACACTTTCAACGTCCCGTTTCCGCGCTTCAAAGAGATTTGCCGGTTGATGATCAGGAACAAATACCCGTTCAACTGGTTTTCCTATTTCAGGTGCAGCAACTCGGATGAAGAGGCGATCGCGTTGATGGCGGAGAGTGGTTGCAAGGGTGTGTTTCTCGGCATCGAGTCGGGCTCGCCGACCATTCTCAAGAACATGAACAAGTCCGCCACGATCGAAAAGTACGCGCAGGGAATTGAATGGTTGCGGCAGTACGGGATCATGACCTTCGGATCGTTCATCGTCGGCTTCCCCGGCGAAACCGAGGCGACCGTGCAGGAAACCGTCGACTTCATTCGCGAAACAAAGCCTGACTATTACCGCGCGCAGATGTGGTATTGCGAGCCGGGCACACCGATTCAACTTCGACGCAGCGAGTATGACATCAACGGCCAGGGGTTCGTCTGGAACCACCGCACGATGGACAGCCTGGAAGCGATGGACCATATCGACAGGATGTTCCTGACGATCAAGGAGTCGCTATGGTTGCCACAATGGTCCTTCGACTTTTGGACCATCCCTTATCTGATCGGCAAAGGGTTTAGTTTCGACTTGTTCAGGAAACTGATGTGGAGCGCGCACCAGATGCTGACATTGGAAATCGCGTCTGTCCCGGACGAGGAAAAGCACGTTTTGCAACAGGAGTATTTGGAGCAGATGGTGAAGGCGGCTGAAATCTCGCTTCAGGGTACGAGCCAGGCTTTACCCGGTCAGAGCAAGACCGTCAGCACCTGCTGCACACACCGCGCGCCTCCTTTTCGATCGGACAGTTTGCTCACGAGCTTTTGAAACCCACCGGTGAGCTGCGCCTGATAAGTCGGGAGCTGCGCCGTGCCGCGATCCAGAATGCCACCAACGGCAGTTGGTGGATGGTTCATTTTCAGCCTTGCTTTAGGTGGTAAGTGAAACTTCCACCAACTGCCGTTGGTGGGATTCATGCAAATGATTTGTCGAACTCGTAGGCTGAATATAAGTATCCACCAACTGCCGTTGGTGGGATTTTCCGACTTTTGAGGCAAGTCTCCACCGGTGACTTTCTCACCTGCTGAGACACAACTGAACGGACCATTATGCAACTTCAGGTTGAGGGCTTTCGCCTCTCTCGACAACAAGAACGTCTGTGGCTATTGCAGCGAGACACGCCTGCTTATCGCAGCCAGTGCGCCATTCTGATCGAGGGAAGTCTCGAAGAAGCAGCTTTAAGAGAGGCCTTTCGCAGAGTGATCGACCGGCACGAGATTCTGCGGACGGCTTTTCGCTGTCCGCCGGGTTTGGAGCTTCCCTTACAGACGCTGGTCGACAGCGGCTCACCATCGTGGCATCACACGGACGTCAGCGATTGCAGCACGCAGGAACAGGAAGCCAGGATTGATGAGATATTCGATCACGAAGGGCAGTTTGGTTTCGACTTCGAGCATGACAAACTGCTGCGTCTCCATCTGCTCACCTTGTCAAGCCGCCGGCATGTGTTGATCGTGACGTTGCCGTCGCTTTGTGCCGACAGAAAAACAATCAGCAGCCTGGTCGATGAAATCAGCCGTTGCTATGCGCCGCTGGTCCACGGCGACGTATTGTCGGACGAACCGCAGCAGTACGCGGATTTCTCCGAATGGGAGAACGAGCTGCTCGAGGATCCCGATGCCGAAGCCGGCAAAGAGTTCTGGCGGCAGCACGACTATGCTTCCGGGTTCACCACGAGCTTGCCGTTTGAGTTCCGGTCTTTGACGGAGTCGAGATTCAAACCGGAGTGTATTAAGTCAACAATCGGCGCGGGTTTGGCGGGCCGCATCGCATCCGTCGCCATCAAGTATCAAACTTCCTCCGCCAACGTCCTGCTTGCATGCTGGCAAACGCTGATGTGGCGATTGACGGGGCTCCCTGAAATCGTCGCCGGCAATCTCTGCGACGGAAGAAAGAATGATGAGCTTAACGGAGCATTCGGTCTGTTTGCGAAGTTCCTGCCCATCCGCTGTTCGTTCAAAGAAGGCTTGCCATTCGACGCGCTGCTCGAGCGCATAACTCAAGCGACGCAGACTGCTGAGGATTGGCAGGAATATTTCACCTGGGAACACAACGCGGGGACTGCTCGCAGTTGTAAGGAGCCGGCCTTCTCGATCGCGTTCGAGTATGAGGAACCGCACCGGACGTGCAGCGCCGCAGACCTTACGTTCTCGATATACAAGCAATACGTCTGCTTTGACCGCTTCAAAGTAAAGCTGTGTTGCGTCGAGCAGGACGATGCTCTGTTGACGGAGTTCTACTACGACTCTGGAGCGGTGACGGCAGAGGCGATCAAATACCTGGTGGGCCAGTTTACGACGCTGCTGGAAAGTGTGGTCAGCAATCCTGAAGCGTCGATCGACGAGTTGGAAGTCGTCAGCGACAGCGAGCGACGAAAGCTCATAACCGAATTCAACCAGCCGAAAAGGGAAGGCTCGCTAAGCGCTTGTATACACGAACTATTCGAAGCACAAACCGCGCGTACGCCCGATGAGACTGCGGTCGTTTTTGAAGATGAACGCCTGAGTTATCGAGAACTGAATGCGCGAGCGAATCAACTGGCCCATTACCTGGTCGGCCTGGGAGTCGGGCGGGAGGTGTTGGTGGCGCTCTGCGTGGAACGCTCGTCGGAGTTGGTGGTCGGGATGCTTGCAATCCTGAAGGCCGGCGCCGCGTACGTGCCGCTGGACATGGCCCAACCGAAAGAACGGTTGCGTTACATGTTGGAAGATGCGCGGTTGCAGGTCGTGATCACTCGCAGTGAATTGGCAGGCGAGCTGCCGGAAACCGGCGCACGCGTCGTTTACCTCGACACTGAGCAGGAGAAGATAGCGGGTGAACAGACGGACAACATCGACAGCCTCACGACGGGAGCGAATCTGGCGTACGTCATATTCACTTCGGGTTCTACGGGAAGGCCCAAGGGCGTCGGCGTCGAGCACAGGCAATTGGCCAATTACGTTGAAGCGATCAGCTCTCGCTTCGGTTTCGCGGCGGGTGAAAGCTATGCCATCGTCTCGACTTTCGCGGCAGACCTTGGGCATACGATGACGTTTCCGTCGCTCTGTTTGGGCGGCGCTCTGCACATCATCTCTCAGGCACTCGCCCGCGACCCTGCCGCCCTGTCCAGCTACTTCGAGCAACACGCTATCGACAATCTGAAGATCGTGCCGTCGCATCTTGACGCGTTAATGTCCGGCGCGAGTTCGAGTTACGCGCTGCCATATAAGCGGCTGGTACTGGGCGGAGAAAGCACGAACGAGGCGTTGCTCGAGAAGGTCAGGAACGCCGCGCCCGGCTGCGACATTTACAACCACTATGGACCAACTGAGACGACCGTCGGCGTCATAACGCATGACTTGACGGTCGAGCCCGGTGAAGTTGTTTCCAACTTTGTGCCGCTCGGTCGACCGATCCCGAACACGGAAATCTACTTGCTTGATAGCCGGCAATGTCTCGCGCCGGTGGGAGCGATCGCCGAGTTGTACATCGGCGGGGACGGAGTCACGCGCGGGTATCTCAATCACCCGGAGCTGACGGCCGACCGGTTCGTCCCGAATCCCTTCGGCGTAGAACCGGGCGCGCGGCTGTACAAGACCGGCGACCTCGCGTGTTATCGGCCCCACGGACTCATCGACTTCAGGGGGCGCAGCGACAATCAGGTCAAGTTTCATGGCTTTAGAGTGGAGCTCGACGAGATTACTCGTGCGCTCGTTCAGCACCCGCAGGTGCGGAAGAGCGTCGTCGTGGTGCGGGGTGACAGGAACGGGAACGATCTCATCGTCGCTTACTACGTTTCGCGGCAGAAGCTCGACTCGTCTGAACTACGCGAGCATCTGGCGAAGAGCATCATCGAGGAAACACTGCCGAACGTTTACGTTCACATGAAGAAGTTGCCGCTGACGTTGAACGGCAAGATCAACTACGACGCGCTGCCAACGCTCGAAGAGATCAAGGAGCGGTTTGATCAAGCGCACGTCGCGCCGCGGACTCCTGCCGAGCAGAGCATCGCCGATATCTACTGCGAAATTCTCGGAGTCGAGCGGGTGAGCGTCAACGACAACTTCTTCGAGCTTGGCGGGCATTCGCTGCTGGCGATTCGCGTCATGTCCCGGATTCACGAGGTTTTCGGCGTCAACCTTCCTTTCCAGACATTCTTCCAGAAACCGACCATCGCCGGGCTTGCGGTAGTCGTTACGCAATTGCAACTCGACGAGCAGGACGAAAGCGACTTTGCGAGCATGCTCGAAGAGTTGAACCATCTTCCAAGTAGTGATCCGTGTTCCCTGTGACTGCTGCGTTAGCTGATGTTAACGCACATAGGAAGAACACGGATTAATAGAATAACAGGATATGACTGAAGCTACGGAGCAGTATGAGTGCTGCAAAGATAGACATTTCAAACTTAACGTTTGAACAGCGTGTCTTTCTTGAGCAAAGACTCAAGGAGAAGCGTGGGCGTGCGGGGAGCCGGCAGACGATCCCGCGCCGGACCAGCTCGGGCCCTGCTCCGCTCTCCTGCTCGCAACGGCGTCTCTGGTTTTTGGACCAACTCAGTCCGGGCAACACCTCTTACAACGCCACGGCCGCCCTGCGAATCGCAGGTGAGCTCGACATTCCCGCCCTCGAGAGCGCGCTCAACGAAATCATCCGGCGACACGAGATCCTGCGCACGATCTTCCCGACGGAAGAAGGCAGCCCCGTACAGATCGTTCAAAGCAGAGCGTTCACGAATTTACCTATCCACGATCTCACCGGACTGTCTCCGCAGATCTCCGACGTCAAGGCCGGGCAGATCTACGCAGACGAAGCGAAGCGCTCGTTCGACCTCGCCTCCGGACCTCTGGTGCGAGCCAGTCTCCTGCGGCTCCATCCAGGCGAACACGTGTTGCTGCTGACACTGCATCACATCATCGGCGACGGCTGGTCCATCGGCGTTTGCATGCGCGAACTGGCCGCACTCTACGAAACGTATGCGTCCGGCCAACCCTCGTCGCTCAAGGAATTGCCGATTCAGTACGGAGACTTCGCGTCGTGGCAACACCAGTGGTTGCAGGGTGAGACGTTCGAGAAACAGCTTTCCTACTGGAAACAGCGACTCAAGGACGCGCCTCCGTTGCTCCATCTGCCAACCGACCGGCCGCGTCGCGCCACGCAGAGTTTTTCCGGCGCGAGTGAGCAATTCGTGTTGTCGCGGACCGTCTCGGAAGAGTTGCGATCCCTCAGCCGCAGCGAGAACGTCACGCTATTCATGACTCTGCTGGGGGCGTTTCAGACGCTCCTCTTCCGCTACACGGGCCAACGCCAGATCCTGACCGGATCACCGGTCGCCGGTCGCAACTGGTCGGAGACTGAAGGGCTCATTGGCTGCTTCCTCAACCTGCTCGTACTGCGCACCGATCTCTCCGGCGACCCGACATTCCGGGAACTCCTCGGACGCGTGCGCGAAGTCACAGTCGGGGCGATGGCCCATCAGGACTTGCCTTTTGAAAAACTGGTAGAAGAACTTCAGCTCGAACGAGACCTGAGCCGCAACCCGTTGTTCCAGGTGATGTTCGCCCTCCAGAACACGCCACAGACGGAGATGCGACTAGCCGATCTTGAGATGAGCATCCAGCGCGTCGAGAGCGGCGCGGCGAAGGTTGACCTCTATCTCTCAATCGACGATGCGGAGCAGTTGACCGGCACAGTCGAGTACAACACCGACCTGTGGGACGCCTCCACTGTGAAACGAATGATGATGCACTTCCAGAACCTTCTGGAAGACTGCGTCGCCAACCCGGATCGGCGTCTTTCCGAACTGAAGCTCCTGGACCAGGCTGAACACAAGCAACTGATCGCCGGTTGGAATGAGACGGAGACGAAGTACCGCCACGAGCGATGTCTCCACCAGTTATTTGAAGAGCGCGTAGCGTTGAAGTCCGATCGCGTAGCAGTGTCCTTCGAAGGGAAACAACTGACCTACGACCAGCTCAACCGGCGTGCGAATCAGTTGGCCCATTACCTGCGACGGCTTGGCGTCGCGCCCGAACAGCCGGTTGGTATATGCGCGCAACCCTCGATTGAAATGCTCGTCGGTCTGCTCGGTGTGCTCAAGGCGGGCGGGGCTTACGTGCCTCTCGATCCCGCCTACCCGCAGGAACGTCTGCGTTTCATGGCGAATGACGCCCGTATCCGCGTGCTGCTGACTCAAGAATCGCTCGCGGGACAGTTTCCCGAATCAGCGGCGGAAATAGTTTTTCTGGGCCATGATGAGATTGATTCGGAGTGTGAAGACAACCCCGCTTGTCCGTCCGACCCCGCGAACCTTGCTTACGTCATCTACACGTCAGGCTCGAGTGGACGGCCGAAAGGCGTGCAGATTTCGCATCGTGCGGTAGTCAACTTCCTGTCGTCAATGGCGAAAGAACCCGGGCTCGAGCGCGACGATGTTCTGCTCGCCGTGACCTCGCTTTCCTTCGACATCGCCGGCCTCGAAATATTCCTTCCTCTGGTGGTCGGGGCTCAAGTTGAAATCGCCAGCCGCGAAGTGGCTTCCGACGGTTTGCGTCTGCTCGAACTATTGGAACGTTCGGGCGCGAGCGTCATGCAGGCGACGCCGGCGACGTGGCGAATGATGCTGGAGTCAGGATGGCGGAACGCTGATGGTCTGAAAGTCCTCTGCGGCGGTGAAGCTTTACCCGCCGATCTCGCCAGACAAACGCTCGATGCAGGTTGCGTTCTGTGGAACATGTACGGACCGACGGAAACAACCATCTGGTCCACCTGCAAAAAGCTGGACCACGACGACGGCGCGATATCCATCGGTCGCCCGATCGCGAACACGTGTCTCTATGTGCTCGATGAGTTTCAACAGCCCGTGCCGATCGGCGTGTCAGGCGAACTGTTCATCGGCGGCGACGGTCTCGCGCGAGGTTATCTCGGGCGCGCTGAACTAACAGCGGAGAAGTTCGTCCCCAACCCGTTCGACGAATCGGGCGGCGCGCGACTGTACCGGACCGGAGACCTCGTGCGTTACCTGTCCGGCGGCGAAGTCGAGTATGTCGCACGAATCGATCATCAGGTGAAAGTGCGAGGCTACCGGATCGAAGTGGCTGAGATAGAAGTCGTGCTGAGCGAGCATCCGGGAGTGAAGGAAGCGGTCGTCACGGCGCACGAGGATGACAACGCACAGAAGCGACTGGTGGCCTACTTCGTGAGCGACGAGGACCTGGCGACAGTTGAGTTACAGCAATATTTAAGGACCAGGCTGCCGCCCTACATGGTGCCGAGTCTGTTTGTGCGGGTCGAGGCGATGCCGCTGACACCCAACGGCAAGATCGACCGCAAAGCGCTGCCGGCGCCGGACCAGATGCGTCCGGAAACCGGCGCCGAGTACGTCGCGCCACGCACGCCGGCAGAGGAAGTGCTGGCCGGGATCTGGTCAGTGTTGCTGCGGGTCGAGAAGGTCGGCGTCCACGATAACTTCTTCGAGTTGGGAGGACACTCGTTGCTCGCGACGCAATTGGTATCGCGAGTGCGCGAGGCGTTCGGAACTGAGATCGCGGTGCGAGAGTTATTCGATCACCCGACAGTAGCGGGACTTGCCGGCGCGATTGAAGAGATGCTCAACGCCGGCCTCGGTGTGCAGGCGCTGGCGATCGTGAAGGTGAGTCGAGAAGAAGAACTGCAACTCTCGTATGGGCAGCAGCGGTTGTGGTTCCTGGACCAGTTGGAGCCCGGCAGCAGCGCTTACAACATGGGTGTCGCAGTGCGACTGAAAGGCACTCTCGACGTCGGAGTTGTGGAGAAGAGCTTTACAGAAATCGTAAGACGGCACGAGTCGTTGCGCACGAGCTTCGGAGAAGTTGATGGCAGGCCCGTACCCTTCATTCATGAGACACCGCGCTTCAGTCTGCCGGTCGTCGATCTGAGCGTACTAAACGAAGAGGAGCGCGAGGCCGAAGCGCGGCGGCTCGCGAACGAAGAGACGCATCGCCCGTTCGATCTACTGACGGCGCCATTGCTGCGAGCGAGTGTGCTGCGGTTGAGTGAGCAGGAGCATGTGCTGCTCTGCACGATGCACCACATCATCAGCGACGGCTGGTCCCTGGAGGTTCTGACGAGAGAGCTGACCACGCTCTATGAAGCGTACGCAAAGGATGAGCCTTCGCCGTTGCCGGAGCTTGGGATTCAGTATGCCGACTATGCGCACTGGCAACGCGAGTGGTTGCAAGGCGAGATGCTGGAGAAGCAGCTCAGCTACTGGAAACAACAGTTGGCGGGCGCGCCGGCGGTGCTGGAGTTGCCGGCGGATTACCCGCGGCCGGCGTTGCAAACGTTCCGCGGTGCGCATCAGTCGCTGACGTTGTCGCCGGCGTTGACGACCGGGTTGAAAGGGGTGGCGCAGCGCGAAGGCGCAACCTTGTTCATGACGCTGCTGGCGGCGTTTCAGACGTTGTTGTCGCGCTACAGCGGGCAGGACGACATCGTCGTCGGGACGCCAATTGCCGGACGAAACCATGCGGAAACTGAGAATCTGATCGGCTTCTTCATCAACACGCTCGTGTTGCGTACGGACCTGAGCCGTAATCCGTGTTTCACGGAGCTGCTGCGACGGGTGAGGGAAGTCGCGCTCGGCGCGTATGCACATCAGGAGGTGCCGTTCGAGAAGCTGGTGGAGGAATTACAGCCCGAAAGAGACATGAGCCGGTCGCCGCTGTTTCAGGTGATGATGATCTTGCAGAACACACCGCTGGCGGACGTCATGAAGCTCGATGGATTGGAGGCGACGCGGGAGGGCGGCGAGAGCGGAACGGCGAAGTTTGACCTGATGTTGTCGGTTTCAGAGACGAGCGACGGGCAGCTGCACACCCTTTGGGAATACAACACAGACTTGTTCAGGAGCCAGACGATTGCTCGCATGATGGACCACTTCGAGGTGTTGCTCAACTCGGTCGTCAACAATGCCGAGCAACGGCTTTCAGAGTTGAAGCTGCTGAGAGATGAAGAGCAGCAACGGATCCTCGTCGATTGGAACAGTACTGCGGTGGAGTATCCGCGTGGGAAGTGTCTCCATCAACTGTTCGAGGAACAGGTCGAGCGCACGCCGAACGCGGTGGCCGTCGTCTACGAGAACACGCAGATAACTTACAAAGACCTTGACGAGAAAGCGCGACGGCCGGCTAACCACTTACGACGTTTGGGAGTCGGGCCGGAAACACTGGTCGGCCTATGCGTCGAGCGTTCAGTGGAAATGATGGTGGGGTTGCTGGCCATTCTGAAAGCAGGCGGCGCGTATGTTCCGATCGATCCTTCGTACCCCGCCCAACGGCTCTCCTTCATGCTGGCTGATGCTCAAGTGCCGGTGCTCTTAACTCAGCAACATCTCTTAGCGTCACTGCCCGAACACAGCGCGAGGGTGGTTTGTCTCGACGCGGAGACACCGATGGATCCGGACAGCAACGCCCAACATAATGTAACCGCCGATAACCTGGCCTACATGATCTACACGTCAGGCTCGACCGGGAAACCGAAGGGCGCGATGACGACACACGCCGCAATCTGCAATCGCTTGCTGTGGATGCAGGACGCGTTCGAGTTGGATGCAACGGACACCGTGTTGCAAAAGACGCCCATCAGCTTCGACGTTTCAGTTTGGGAACTGTTCTGGCCGTTGATAACCGGCGCGCGGCTCGTGGTGGCGCGACCCGGCGGGCATACCGACAACGAATATTTAGTGAAACTGATCGCCGAGCAGGAGGTAACGACGGTCCATTTCGTGCCGTCGATGTTGCAGGCGTTCGTCGAACAGGAGCCCCTGGAGTCGTGTGCGAAACTCCGGCAAGTGATCTGTAGCGGCGAGGCACTCGGGAAGGGGCTTCAGGACCGATTCATGGAGCGCGTACCGTGGGCGGGACTATACAACCTCTATGGACCAACCGAAGCAGCGGTAGACGTGACATACTGGCGCTGCCAGCCGGAAAGCGACGCGAGATCGGTGCCGATTGGAAGGCCCATTGCCAACACGAGTATCTACGTGTTGGACCAGGAGATGAATGCAACGCCGGTCGGCGTTAGCGGTGAATTGTACATCGGCGGAGTCGGGCTGGCGCGCGGCTACCGCGGACGCCCTGAGTTGACGGCTGAACGGTTCGTTCCTGATCCGCACAGCGCAGACCTCGGAGCGAGACAGTACTGGACCGGAGACGTGGCCCGCTTTCGTGACGACGGCGCGATCGAGTACGTGGGACGCGCCGATAACCAGGTGAAGCTGCGCGGACACCGGATCGAGTTGGGTGAGATCGAGTTGGCATTGGCGACACATGATTGCGTCGCCGAAGTGGCGGTGTTGCTGCGCGAAGATGAGCCCGGTGGCAAACGGCTCGTGGCGTACGTGGTCACTCGCGACGGCACCGAGATGACGGCAGGCGAATTGAGAGAACACCTCAAGGGGCAACTGCCTGAGTACATGGTGCCGAGCCGATTCGTGATGCTGGCCCAGATGCCATTGACGCCGAACGGTAAGCTCGACCGCCGCGCTCTGCCGGTGCCGGATAACTCCCGGCCGGATCTGGGAAGCAACTTTGTCGCCGCGCGCACGCCGGTCGAAGAAGTCCTTACCGGCGTCTGGTCCGAGGTGCTAGGCCTTGACGAAGTCAGCGTGAACGACAATTTCTTCGATATTGGCGGCCACTCTCTGCTGGCAACTCAGATCACCTCGCGCCTGCGGTCCATCTTTAAAATCGACATCACTGTACGCCGTCTCTTCGAGCATCCGATCCTCGCGGATCTGGCCCAGGCTATCGAGTCGAGTCTCAGACGCGCCGAAGGATTCGTCGCCGAGCCTATCCACCCGATCGCGCGTGACGGCGAAATGCTGCTCTCCTTTGCCCAACAGCGACTCTGGCTCATGGACCAGGTGGATCCGGGTAACCCGTCTTACAACCTCGGCGCCGCCCTGCGCTTAAAAGGCCCGCTGGATGTTGCGGCGCTCGAAGCGTCTCTGAACGAAATCATTCGGCGTCACGAAATCCTGCGCACGACGTTTCCCAGCGTCGAAGGCCGCCCGTTTCCAGTCATTGCTGAAGCGCTTCCGCTGGATCTGTGTGCCATCGATCTGCGCGACGATCCGGGCAAGCAACAACTGCAACAGCTTGCGGCCGCGGAAGCTCAAACACCTTTTGATCTGGCAGTCGGCCCGCTACTGCGTGTCCGGTTACTGCGTTTGGACGCAGAAGATCATGCGCTGCTGCTGACAGTGCACCACATCGCCGGCGACGGATGGTCCGTCGGGGTGCTCATGAGAGAGTTCAAAGTTCTCTATGAAGCGTACTCGACGGGACAGGAGTCGCCGCTGCCTGAGCTCGCGATTCAATATATCGACTTTGCGCATTGGCAGCGCGAGTGGCTGCAAGGCGAAGTGCTCGAGCGGCAACTCACGTACTGGAAGGAACAATTGGCGGGTGCGCCTCCGCTGCTGGAGTTGCCGGCAGATCATCCGCGACCGGCCGCGCAGAGTTTCCGCGGTGCGCGGGAAAAGATCTCGATCGGCAAGGAAGTACTGGACCAACTTAAGCAGGTGAGTCGTGAAGAAGGCGTGACGCTGTTCATGACGTTGGCCGCTGCATTCAAGACACTGTTGTGGCGTTACAGCCGGCAGGATGACATCGTCGTCGGGACTCCAATCGCGAACCGAACAACAGCGGAGGTCGAAGGCTTGATCGGGTTCTTCGTCAACACGCTGGTGCTGCGAACAAGTCTGCGCGGAGAGCCCAGTTTCAAAGACCTGCTCGGCCGAGTCAGAGAGGTCGCATTAGCTGCTTACACTCATCAGGATTTGCCTTTCGAGAAGCTCGTGGAAGAACTGCAAATCGAGCGTAGCTTGAGCCATAACGCGCTGTTCCAGGTGTGGTTTGTGCTACAGAACGCTCCCGCCGAGGACCTTCAGTTGAAGGGATTGGAGCTGGATCAACTGGAGTTTGAAAAAGTTTGGGTGCGGCACGATCTCAGGCTCGACATGTTGGAAAGTCCCGACGGGCTCACCGGCTCATTCGAATACCGCACAGATTTATTTGAACCACACACGATCCGGCAAATGGCCAGAACTTTCGAGACACTCCTGGCGCACCTCGCAACTGATCCGGAGATGAAGATCGACACACTGGCGAAACTACTCGCAGAGACCGACAACCTGCAAAAAATAGTCCGTGAGCAGGAGTTCATCAGTGCCGCTCACCAGAGGCTACAGAACATCAAGATGAAAGCGATGAATCGCGCTCGGTTGAAGGAGGTATCGAAATGATTGAAATCCCGGGATCGATCAAGCCAAAGATTGGAAGCATCGGACCCCTCACGCGAAAGATCACGAGAGTCTCGACCGCGAACCTGGTCATCACGTCACACCTGACGTCCAACCCGTCGTTACCGCTTGTCGTTGAACCGACGCTCAATGAAATGGACCCGCTCGCCTGGGCCAACAGCAACCAGGACTTCATTGAGTCGCATTTATTGCGGGAGGGCGGAATCCTGTTCCGTAATTTTGGCGTACGGACCGTCTCAGAGTTTGAGCAGTTCATGGAGGCAGTTGCCGGTGAGCTGCTGGACTACTCCTATGGCTCAACGCCGCGCAGCCAGGTGAGTGGTCGCGTCTACACTTCAACCGAATATCCGCCGGACCAGGACATTCCGCTTCACAACGAAATGTCGTACTCGCGTGCCTGGCCCAGGAAACTCTTCTTCTTCTGTATGAAGGCTGCCGAGCAGGGAGGTGAAACTCCGATTGCCGATAGCCGGCGCGTCTTCAATCGCATTGACCGAACAATCAGAAAGCGATTCATGAAGAAGAAGGTGATGTACGTCAGAAATTACGGCGAAGGGTTGGACCTTCATTGGCGCCAGGTCTTTCAAACTACCAGCAGATCCGAGGTCGAGGAATACTGCCGGCTCAACGGAATCGAGGTCGAGTGGAAAGAAAAAGATCGCCTGCGCACGAGGCAGCTTTGTCAGGCCGTCGCGTTTCATCCCGTGACCGGCGAGATGGTCTGGTTTAATCAAGCGCATCTCTTCCATATCTCGAGCCTGCCGGAAGCTGTGCGCCAATCGTTCCTCGAGGAGTTTTCGGAAGAAGATCTTCCGCGAAATGCTTATCACGCCGACGGCTCGCAGATAGACGTTTCGATGCTCGAGCAGATTCGCCACATCTACCAGGAGGAGGCAATCCGTTTTGCGTGGAAAGACGGCGACATCCTGCTACTGGACAACATGATGGCGGCACACGGGCGTGCGCCATTTGCTGGTCCGCGAAAAGTTCTCGTCGGCATGTCTCAACTCTTCACGAATCAAGATATCTAAATCCAGGAAAAACAGGTCCCATATGCACGAGGAGATTGTCGAGGGCGTTCGCCTCTCGCCTCAGCAGAAGCATTTGTGGTCGTTGCAGCAGAATGACCGGAACGAGTCGTATCGCGCGTGTTGTGCGATTCTGCTTGAAGGGCAGCTCCGGCGGGAAGTTCTCAACGCCGCGCTTCAGAATGTCGTCGATCGACTTGAGGTCCTACGCACGGTCTTTCAACGATTGCCGGGGATGAGAGCGCCCCTTCAGGTTGTCGTGCAGGGCGATGTTTCGCCGCCTGACGAGTATGACCTGACAGGCGTCGACGCGGCTGAGCAGGAGATCGTCGTCGACAAGCTGTTCAATGAGGCGCGGCACATTCCGATCGATTTCGAACAGGGGCCGCTCGTTTACTTCTCGCTGATCGCCCTCGCCGTCGATCGCCACTTGCTCATCGTCAGCCTGCCGTCTCTTTGTGCCGATACGATGGCTCTCAACGTTCTACTGCGTGAGATCAGCTCCGCTTACGAAGCCAACGCGCGCGGTGAGCAGCTTCCGCAGGTGACGATCCAGTATGCGGATCTCTCTGAATGGCAGAATGAGTTGTTCGAGGGAGACGATACGAAAGCCGGCAGAGAATACTGGCTCAGGCAGGACACGTCCGCGTGGTCCACCCTGGAGCTTCGCTCGAAACGGCAGGTTCAGCAGCAAACAGATTTTGACCCCGGCGTCCACGTTCTCAAAGTCGACGCTCCTCTCTTCTTACAGCTTCAGGCTCTCGCCGCGCGTAATGAAACTTCGCTTCAGACGATCGTAACCACTTGTTGGCAGGTCCTTTTGTGGCGTCTGACGTTACAGCCGGAGCTGATCATCGGCGTGTGCTGTGATGGACGCAATTATGAGGAGATTGAAGACACGCTTGGCTTGTTCGCAAAGTTTCTGCCTGTTTCCGGCCGGCTGGACGAGAGCCACACGTTTGAGGAGTTGTTGCGACGATTTGATGAGTCGAGGGATGAGCTTCACAAGTGGCAGGACTGTTTCGCGTGGGAGTATTTAGCCGGCGCAGAAGATAACGATTTCATCCCGGCGTGTTTCGAGTGGAGCGAGCAATCTGAGGACAGTCACGCGGCAGGGCTCTCGTTTTCAATCTACAAGCAGTACGTCTGTCACGATCGCTTCGAGCTTAAGCTCTCCTGCTTCGAGAGAAGAGGTGAGTTGATCGCAGAGTTGCACTACGACAGGGGCTTGTTCGACGCCGAAGAAGTCGAGCGCCTGGCCGATCAATTTCTAACGATATTGGCCGATACAGTCTCCCGTCCTCATGTTGCGATTCGCGATTTGAAGATTCTGAGCGATCACGAGCGGCACATGCTGCTCGAAGAGTTCAATCAGACAGCGGCCTCCTACCCCGCAGACACGTGTGTCCACCGTGTTTTCGAAGCGCAAGTGGAACGACACGCGGACACACTGGCGCTGATCTGCGAGGACCAGGGGTTTACTTATGGCGAGTTGAATCGCAGGGCCAATCAACTGGCCCATCATCTGCGACGGCTGGGTGTGGGACCGGAAGTGCTGGTCGGCCTCTGTGTCGAACGCTCTTCAGAGATGATCGTGGGGCTGCTCGGGATCCTCAAAGCCGGCGGCGCTTATGTACCACTTGATCCTGCCTATCCACCGGCGCGTTTGAAACTGATCCTCGACGACGCGCAGCCACCGGTCGTGCTCACGCAAGAGCGTGTGGCCGCCGCACTGCCGGAATTCGATGGACGATGTCTTCGCCTCGATGCGGACTGGGATGCAATTGCGGTCGAAAGCGATGAGAATCCGTCACCGATAACCACAGCTCGAAATCTGGTCTATGTGATCTACACGTCGGGTTCGACGGGCAATCCAAAGGGAGTCGCTATCGAGCACGGGCAGTTGCTCAACTACGTACACTCAATACTGGACAAATTAGCGCTTCCGTTCCCGGCCACCTTCGCCACAGCCTCGACCTTTGCCGCAGACCTGGGAAACACCGCGATCTTTCCCGCACTGTGTTCGGGCGGATGCCTGAACGTCATTTTGCCGGAGCGGTTTTCTGATCCTGATGCTCTGGCCGATTACTTGAGCCGTCATCCGATTGACTGTCTCAAGATCGTTCCGTCTCATCTGGCGGCCTTACTCACCGGCCCCGCACCTGAAAAAATCTTGCCGCGCGAGCGACTGATCCTCGGCGGTGAAGCATCGGGTTGGGGATTGATTGAGAAGCTGAGAACGTTGGCGCCGGAGTGTCGCATCCTCAATCACTATGGCCCAACGGAAACCACCGTCGGAGTCCTGACCTATCCGGTTGAGGAGACGGCGGCCGGCACTGATAGCGCGACGGTTCCGATCGGGTACCCGATCGGCAATACACAGGTTTACGTGCTCGATTCCAACTTGCAGCCCGTTCCGATCTGGGGCGCCGGCGAGGTCTACATCGGAGGTTTCAATGTGGCCCGCGGCTATCACCAGAGCCCGGAGCTGACAGCAGAAAAGTTTATTGCCAACCCATTCGCTACAGAACCGGGTGCTCGTCTTTACCGGACTGGCGACCTGGCCCGCTACCTTCCCAACGGCCTTGTTGAATTCCTGGGCCGCAGGGATCATCAGGTAAAGGTCCGCGGATTTCGTATCGAGCTCGGCGAGATCGAAGCCACTCTCTCGAGTCATCCTCTTGTGCAGCAGTCGACGATTTTGGTGCGCGAGGACGAAGGCGGCGAGGCGCGTTTGATTGCTTATTTCGTTCCCGCGCAGGAGCCCCGGCCCGCCGGGGAAGAGCTACGCCGCTGGATGGACCAGCGACTGCCTCACTACATGGTCCCGAGCGCGTTCGTGACGCTCGAGCAGATGCTGTTGACGCCGAACGGAAAGGTTGACCGTCAGGCGCTGCTCGCTTTGGATCCCGGACATGTAGACCGCCGCGCTTTTGTGCCTCCACGAACAGTGGTTGAAGAAGTGATCGCCGGCATCTGGATGGAGATCCTGCGCGCCGGTCAGGTCAGCATACACGACAGCTTCTTTGAGATCGGCGGGCACTCTCTGCTCGCAACTCAGATGATCTCACGTCTGCGCTCGGTCTTTCATATCGAGCTTCCAGTCCGCCGCGTCTTCGAACATCCGACGCTGGCTGAGTTGGCAACCTCCGTCGAGACTGCGTTGAGAGTTGCCGAAGGGACGCTGGCGCCGGACATCCTTCCGATCACGCGCGATGGAGAGATCCCGCTTTCGTTTGCGCAACAGCGGCTGTGGTTTCTGGACCAGTTGGAGCCGGGCAGTTCGTTCTACAACATTCCGGGCGCGGTGAGGTTGCAGGGCACGTTGGACCTTACGGCTCTCGAGCAGGGCTTCAGGGAAGTGATCCGGCGGCACGAATCGCTGCGCACGAGGTTTGGAGTAGTTAACGGAACGGCGGTGCAGGTGATCGATGAAGCGCTGGAGTTCAGTCTGCCGGTGTTGGACCTGAGCACGGTGGCTGAGGGTGAGCGAGAGGCAGAAGCGCGGCGAGCGGGACGGGAAGAGTCACAACGGCCTTTCGATCTTTCGGCTGGTCCACTGCTGCGAGCGAGGTTGCTGCGGTTGAGTGACCGGGAGCATGTGCTGCTGTGCACGATGCACCACATCATCAGCGACGGCTGGTCCATGGGATTGCTGATCCGGGAACTGACGACGCTTTACGAAGCATTCACACAGGGTGAGCCTTCGCCGCTGCCGGAGCTTGCGATCCAGTACGCGGACTATGCGCACTGGCAGCGGGAGTGGTTGCAAGGCGAGGTGCTGGAGCAGCAGCTCGGCTACTGGAAGCAGCAGATGGACGGCGCGCCGCCCGTGCTCGAGTTACCGACCGATTATCCGCGGCCTCCGGTGCAAACATTCCATGGCGCAAATCAGTCGATGACGTTGCCGGCGGAGCTGACCAGGGGATTGAGAGCGTTGACGCAGCGCGAAGGCGTGACGTTGTTCATGACGCTGCTGGCGGCGTTTCAGACGTTACTGTCGCGCTACAGCGGGCAGGAAGACATTGTGGTCAGCACGGGCATCGCGAACCGGAATCGAGCGGAGACAGAGCCGCTGATCGGGTTCTTCGTGAACACGCTGGTGCTCCGGACGGACCTCTCAGGGGATCCAAGCTTTTCGGAGTTGCTGGCACGAGTGCGCGAGGTGACGCTGGGAGCTTACGCGCACCAGGACGTGCCGTTTGAGTTGCTGGTGGAAGCGCTGGCGCCGGAGCGAGACGCGCGTTACACGCCGCTGTTCCAGGTGATGCTGGTGCTGCAAAACGCACGGATCGCGGAGGCAGTGCAGTTGCCGGGGCTTGAGGTTAGCGGCGTAAGCGGAGAGGGCGGGACAGCAAAGTTTGATCTGACATTGTTTGTCGCAGAGCACGGGGACGAACTGGCGCTGGTGTTGGAGTACAACACGGACCTGTTCGCGCCGACGACGATCGAGCAGATGCTGGCGAGCTTCGAGCGACTTGTGGCAGGCATTGTGGCGGAGCCCGAGCGGAGCATCGGCAGTCTCGAGCTGATCGACGCGGAAGAACGCCGCCGATTGACCGCCGGCGGTCTGGAAAGCCAGGTGGAGAGCGCGGACTTTGTGAGCGTCGCCGAGATGTTCGACGCTGCGGTGGCGCGCGATGCGACGGCGATGGCGATCGAGTGTGGCGAGCGGCGGCTGAGTTACGGCGAACTATCGGAGCGGGCCAACACACTCGCGAACTACCTGCTTGATCACGGTGCTGGACCAGGCGCGATCGTGGCGCTGCTGACGGCGGATACGTGCGAGCAGATCGTG
>DASURS010000343.1:0-11730 GCA_036279935.1 Pyrinomonadaceae bacterium | reverse complement strand
AACGAAGAATTTGGCGGATGGGTTGGTGGAGGGTGGCCAGTTATCGACGTCGTTTTATCGAAATCCAAAAACATTTCGGAGGCGATGCAGGCAATTTCGAAGGCGCCCGAAACTACTACTTCCAGAAGTGGAAAGACGATTCGCGTCCGCGAGGCAGCGATCCGTTACGCAAACGTTTTGAATGCGGCTGAACCAGCATACGTCAAGAACATCCTGCCTCAGCACAAAAGCGTCGTGGACCGTGCGATGGCGTACGTCGCCGCGAACTTTGCGGCGAAGGAGCGGGAGTGCCTTGCATATCTGACGACGAACCTGGGCATGGAGGACACCGATTATCGGGTGCCGATGTTTTTTGTCGCTGAGACTCCATGGCCCGGCGGGTTCACGTTCTGGAATGACACAAGACGCGGAACTGTAGTTATCAGCGTTGAAGCCAATCAGGGGTCGCTATTGTTTGAAGCGATGCTGCACGAAGCAATCCACGCACTCGATTTGGAAACACAGACGAAAGGCAGCGTGCTCGAGGAGATTCGGGATCGTTTGCGAAAAGCCGGTGTGGCTGAAAACGACATCACCATGACTCAAGGCACTCACTTGCTGGTGTTCATGCAAGCGGGCGAGACAGTAAGGCGACTCGTCGACGGTTCGCATCAGCATTATGGAGACGCAAGGGGAGTCTACGCTCAAGGCGTCCTCCAGCCGCTGATGAACGTAGCGCGTCCAACCTGGATGGACTACCTCGACAACAAAATCACGCGTGAGAAGGCTGTTGAGCAAATCGCTGACGGGTATCTCAAGTCGCGAAAAGCAACACCTAACTAAGCAGCTAACTACTCCGGCAGGTCCTTCGGCGTGACGAATTGTTCGAGGCGGCCGGAGCGGTCGGAGATGCCGGTCCAGCTCGCTGCGTCGAATTCGATCCGCGCGAGGGCGCAGGTCGGCATGTGGCGGTCGTCGCCGGTCAGGTACGACAAGAGGTTCTCGAAGCCGGGATTGTGGCCCACCAGCATTGCCGTCGCGACGGAGTCGGGGATTGAGGAGACGACTTCGAGCAAAGCGGGGACGTCCGCTTCGTAGATACGTTCGTCGAAACGCGGGTCGGTTGTGAGGCCGGACATCTGTAAGACGATCTGAGTCGTTTCGCGGGCACGCACCGCAGGTGAACTGATCACCAGAGGAGCATTCAGTTTTTCAGCCCCGAGCATTTTCCCGATCTGCTCGGCCGCTTCCCTGCCTCGCCCCTTCAGTGGACGGTCAAAATCGCGCAGCGAGCCGTCTTTCCAACTTGATTTGGCATGTCGTAAAAGGTACAAAGTTCGCATAATTCCTCGTATATGTAGTTAGAATCTTTATAATATGCGCCCAGCGTTTCACATTCCTGTAACACAGATCGCCTAGGCTCTTCCGCCGATGATTTCTTACGGACACCATCAATTCCCAGGCAAACTCTTCGTCGTCGAAGGCACCGACGGCAGCGGCAAATCCACGCAACTCGCCCTGCTCCACCAGTGGCTCAAGGCCGAAGGGTACCCCGTTTTCTTCTCGGAGTGGAATTCATCGCCGCTCGTCAAGGATACGACAAGACGCGCGAAGAAACGTCATTTGTTCACCCCGGCCACGTTCTCGCTGCTGCACGCGACCGATTTCGCCGACCGCACCGAACGCGACATCATTCCGCCGCTGAAAGCCGGCGCGATCGTGCTCGCGGATCGTTACATCTACACGGCCTTCGCACGCGACGTCGCTCGCGGTTGCGATCGCAACTGGGTGCGCGACGTCTATTCGTTCGCCGTGAAACCGACGGTCGCTTTCTTCTTCCGCGCGCCGCTCGACATCGCAATCGATCGCATCGTCTCCGCCCGGCCCAACATAAAATATTACGAGGCCGGCATGGACCTCGGCTGGTCGGACGATCCGGAAGACAGCTTCAAGATCTTTCAGGGCAGGATACTCGAAGAGTACGATCGCATGGTGCCGGAGTTCGGTTTGACGGTGATAGACGCAAGCCGATCGATCGAAAGACAACAGCGCGAGATGCGCATGCTGATCAGCCAACATCTAAAGAAGAGGCGGTCCAGGTCCCATTAACAAACATCAGTCATACGGAACGCCGCTGCCCGGTGTCGAACACGAGGATTACAGCGGCAAGTTAATCGTCATCGAAGGCACCGACGGCGTCGGGCGCTCGACGCACATCGCGCTGCTGCGCCAGTGGCTCGAGTCGCGCGGACACGCGGTGCTCGACACCGGCATGACGCGATCAGTGCTCGCCGGCCGCGGCATCAAAGAGGCGAAGACCGGACACACTCTCGGCCGCCTCACCATGCAACTCTTCTACGCTACCGACTTCATCGATCGACTCGAAAACGAAATGCTGCCCGCACTTCGCTCGGGTTTTGTCGTGCTGACGGATCGTTACATCTACTCCCCAATCGCACGCGCCGAAGTCCGCGGCATCGACTCCGCATGGATCAGATCGATCTACGGCATGGCGCTCGTCCCCGACGCCGTGTTCTATCTCCGCATCAAAACGCCGCAGCAACTGGTCGAGCGCGTACTCAGCTCCGGGCGCGGTTTCGATTACTGGGAATCCGGAATGGACCTGCACCTTGGCGAAGACTTTTATGACAGTTTTATCGAGTATCAAAAACGGATGCTTAAGGTCTTCGATCGCATGAGCAACGAATTCGGGTTCCACGTGTTGAATGCATCGCGATCGGTTCGCTCGGTGGCCGCGGATCTGCGCCGCGCAGTGATGACCATCATCGACGAGCCGGCTGTTTCCGACGAGAGAGTGAGTTTGATACAGCCTTTGCGAGACAAGCCCAACGCTCCGGCAAAACCGGCTGTAAACCTGGTCGACCTCAATAAGAAAGCCCTGCCTTGAAGTTCGCAGCTATCGACATCGGTTCCAATTCGATCAAGCTCGTGGTCGTTGACGCCGCTGCCAGCGACTCCTTCGCCGTGCTCGCACGCGAACGCGAAGTCGTGCGGCTGGGCCATGAGACGCTGCTGAAGGGTTACATCGGACGCGCGGCGATACTGGGCGCGGCTGAGTGCATCAAGCGACTTCGCTCCATCGCGGAAGCGCGCGGCGCCGAAACTATCGTCGCGATCGCCACCGCGTCAGTGCGCGAAGCAAACAACGCCGCGAACTTCATCAGCGCCATCGAACAGAAGACAGGCGTTCGCGTCGAGGTGCTTTCGGGTATCGAAGAAGCACGCCTGATCGGACTCGCGGCGGCGCAGGGATGCAGCGACAAACGATCGGCGACGCTCAATATCGACATCGGCGGCGGGTCGACGGAGATCTCAATTTTCCGCGACGGCCAACCGCTCGCGTTGTTTTCGGTGAAGCTCGGCGCGGTTGGTCTAACTGAGCGTTTCCTCGTTTCCGATCCGCCGCGGCCGAACGAGCTGCGCGACTTGCGCGCCGAGATCCAGGACGCACTCGAACGGCCTGCGCGCGAACTGCAAGATCAAAGTTGGGACGGCGTGACCGGAACGTCGGGAACAATCCTCGCCATCGGCGAAGCGCTTCGGCAGCGCGCCGGCTCAGGCAACGCCAAAGCGAACCAGGGCGCGCAGCCTGTCGAGTCCGTGATAACTCTGAAAGACCTGTCGCATTGGAACGCAGCGCTGTGCGTCATGAACGCGGCCCAGCGGCGGGATGCCTGCGGGATGAACGCGAAACGCGCGGAGATCATCGTCGCGGGCGGACAGGTGTTGGAGGGAACGATGCGCGCGCTCGGCATCAAGTCGCTGCGCACGTGCGATTGGGCGTTGCGTGAGGGCGTAATTATCGATCGCCTGCGACAGTGGGAAGCGGAGTCGAAGCCGCCGATGCCCGACATCGACGATCAAAAACTTCGCGGCGTACACGCAGTCGGAAAACGGTTCGGATACGAGGAAGCACATTCGCAACAGGTCGCGCGACTCGCCGAGCGAATCTTCGACGCCGTCTCGTCGAGCGCGCACATGACGCGCCATCAACGGCTGCTGCTCTCAGCCGCCGCGCTGCTGCACGACGTCGGCTATCACATCGCGCACGAGTCGCACCACAAGCATTCGTTCTACCTGATCGAAAACTCCGAGCTCACCGGCTTCTCCGAAAGCGAACGCGGCGTGATCGCGAACATCGCGCGTTATCACAAAGGCTCGCATCCGAAGGAACGTCATTCAAACTTCATGTCGTTGAATGCGGCGGATCGAGAAACAGTTCGCCGCCTCGCCGGCATCCTGCGTCTCGCGGACGCGTTCGATCGCCGGCACGACAATCGAGTTAAAGACCTGCTTTGCCGCCGCGTACGAAACGTCTTTCACATTCAGATCACCAGCGCGCGCGAGTGCGCGCACGAGTTGGAAGCAGCGGAACGAAGGATGGATTTGTTTGAGAACGCTTTCGACTGTAAGGTGCGTTTGAGTTGTTAGGAAGAAGGTTTCCCGCAAAGACGCAAAGGCGCAAAGAAAGAAAACAAGGTTTCGGTTCAGTCGGCCTACTCGCGCTTCGGTTCAGTCGACCCAATCGCGCTTCGGTTCAATCTGCCAAGTCCGCCCCTGTTGCTTTGCCTTCTTTGCGCCTTTGCGCCTTTGCGGGAGACTTAGTGCTGTGTCTTGCCTGCGAGGAGATCGACGGCGTGGCCCAGCACCGGCTTGATAACAGCGAAACCCTCTCTCACAGCTTTCGGCGAACCGGGAAGATTGACGATCAACGTGCCGGAGCAGACTCCGCAAACTCCGCGAGAAATCATCGCCATCCGCGTTGCCTTCAACGACTCCGCGCGAATCGCTTCCGCGATGCCGGGCGCCTCGCGTTCGATCACCTTCAACGTCGCTTCGGGAGTGTTGTCGCGGGGACCGAGACCGGTGCCGCCGGTCGTCACGATGAGGTTCACGTCGTTCCGTTCACAAAGCACGCGCAGCGTGTGCGTGAGTGGATCAGGATCGTCCGCGAGGATCACGGTCTCGACAATCTCCGCGCCGTGATCGGTTAACAACTCGACGAGCGCGCGGCCCGACGTGTCCTCGCGATGACCGCTGGCGCAAGCATCACTGACTGTAATCACCGCCGCTCGAATCGGAGTACTCAATTGTGTTTCCCGCCTCCAACGCTCAGTCTCCGGCGGATGACACGACGGCGTCGTGCATCGAGTGCAGTTCCTGAAGCGAGCGCACGTTCGGAGCGCCGTGCGACTCCGCCGCCGCAATCGCTTCGACGAGCGCGCGCGCTCCGGTCATCGTCGTCACGCACGGCACGTTGTATTGCAGCGCCGCGCGGCGGATCGCCTGTTCGTCGAAACGAGAGACACGACCCAGCGGCGTGTTGATGACCAGCGATATGTCGCCGCTCTTGATGTGGTCCACGATGTTCGGCCGTCCTTCGTTGACCTTGAAAACGTCCTCGACGTTCAGGCCGACCTCACGCAGCCGGGCGCTCGTGCCGAGCGAGGCGATGAGGTCGAAACCCAACCGGATCAACTTGCGCGCGAGTATCACCGCGGTGCCCTTGTCCGAGTCCTTCACGCTCAGAAACGCTTTGCCTTTCGACGGCAGGCCCAAACCCGCGCCGAGCATCGCTTTGCCGTACGCTTCGCCAAAGCTCTCGCCGATTCCCATGACTTCGCCGGTCGAGTGCATCTCCGGGCTCAGGATCGGATCGACGCCGGGAAACTTCGAAAACGGAAACACGGGCGACTTGATGAAGAAGCGATTGACCGTCAGCTCCTCGGGCAAGTTGAACGCGGAAAGTTTCTGTCCGGCCATCACCAGCGCCGCGATGCGCGCGATCGGAACGCCCGTCGCTTTCGAAACGAACGGCACCGTTCGCGACGCGCGCGGGTTCACTTCGAGCACGAAAACTCGATCGTCCTTGATCGCGAACTGGATGTTCATCAGGCCGCGGACTGAAAGCGCCGTCGCGAGCTTGCGCGTGTAATGACGCATCGTATCGAGATGTTCGGGATCGATCCGCACCGGCGGCAACACGCATGACGAGTCGCCCGAATGAATGCCGGCTTCTTCGATATGCTCCTGGATGCCGGCGATGACGCACGCGGTATCGTCGGCGAGCGCGTCGACGTCAAACTCCGCTGCCTGTTCAAGGAACTTGTCGATCAGCACCGGCCGATCAGGCGTGAAGCCGACGGCGTTGTGAACGTACTGCTCGAGCGCATCCTGGTCGTAAACGATGGCCATCGCGCGTCCGCCGAGAACGTAACTCGGACGCACGAGCACCGGATACCCGATGCGCGCCGCTATCTCCGTTGCCTCTTCGACTGACGCCGCCATGCCGTTGTCAGGCTGCGGAATGCCGAGCTCTTTCAGCAGCGATCCGAACCGTTTGCGGTCTTCGGCGAGATCGATCGAATCGGGCGAAGTGCCGATCACTTTCACGCCGGCATGATGCAGCCGCATCGCGAGGTTCAACGGCGTCTGTCCGCCGAACTGCACGATCACGCCTTCAGGCTTCTCGACGTCCACGATGTTCATCACGTCTTCGAAAGTGAGCGGCTCGAAGTAGAGACGATCGGACGTGTCGTAGTCGGTCGAGACTGTTTCGGGATTGCAGTTGACCATGATCGTCTCGAAGCCCGCTTCGTGCAGCGCGAACGACGCATGGCAGCAACAGTAGTCAAACTCGATTCCCTGCCCGATGCGATTCGGACCAGAGCCGAGAATCATGATCTTGCGTCGATCCGTCGGTTGCGCTTCATCTTCCTGCTCGTAAGTCGAGTAGAGGTAAGGCGTGTGCGATTCGAACTCGGCGCCGCAGGTGTCGACGCGTTTGTAAACCGGCACGATACCAAGACTCTTGCGATACGCGCGCACTTCGTCTTCGGAACGCTCGGTCAGGTACGCGAGACGCCGATCCGATAGAGCGACTTCCTTAAACGCCCGCAACTCTTCCGCCGAGATGTCTTCGAGTTTCGAGCCTTCGATGTCGTGCTGGATCTCCATGACCTGTTTCAGTTGATCAAGAAACCACGGGTCGATCTTCGAGAGACGATAGATCTCGGAGATGGGCCAGTCGTGTTGCAACGCGTACGTGATGTAAGAGAAGCGGTGCGAGTTGGGACGCGCGAGTTTTCGCTGGAGCTCGTCGTCTGAGATGTCTTCGAGGCGCAGCGGCTTTACGGCTTCGAGAGAACGCAGTCCTTTGAACAGTGCTTCCTTGAACGTGCGGCCGATGGCCATCACTTCGCCGACCGACTTCATCTGCGTCCCGAGCACGTCTTCCGCTTCGCGAAACTTTTCGAAGTCCCACTTGGGAATCTTGGCGACGACGTAATCGATCGTCGGCTCGAATGAAGCCGGCGTTTTGCGCGTGATGTCGTTCGGGATCTCGTCAAGCGTGTAACCGACGGCGAGTTTCGCCGCCATCTTCGCGATCGGGAAACCGGTCGCTTTCGACGCCAGCGCCGAAGAGCGCGACACACGCGGGTTCATCTCGATGATGCGGATGTCTCCGTTCTCCGGATTCACGCCGAACTGAATATTCGAGCCGCCCGTCTCAACACCGACTTTGCGAATGACGCGGATCGCGAGGTCGCGCATCCGTTGATACTCGCGATCGGTCAACGTCTGCGCCGGAGCGACGGTGATCGAGTCGCCGGTGTGGACGCCCATCGGATCGAAGTTTTCGATCGAACAGATGATCACGACGTTGTCGGCGAGGTCGCGCATGACCTCGAGCTCAAACTCTTTCCAGCCGAGAATCGATTCCTCGATCAGCACTTCATGAATCGGCGAAGCTGCGAGTCCGCCGCGGATGATCTCTTCAAACTCTTCCGGGTTGTAAGCGATGCCGCCACCCGTGCCGCCGAGCGTGAACGAGGGCCTGATAATCGCGGGATAACCCGTCAACGTGACGATCTCTTTTGCTTCGTCCCACGATTGAGCGAACCCGCCGCGCGGCATTTCGAGCCCCGCTTCGTCCATCGCCTGCTTGAACAACAAACGGTTCTCGGCAACCTTGATCGCGTCGCGATTGGCGCCGATCATCTCGACGCCGTACTCCTGCAACACGCCCGCGTCTGACAGCGCGATCGCGAGGTTCAGCGCCGTCTGTCCGCCTACGGTCGGCAGCAGCGCGTCGGGACGTTCGCGTTTGATGATCTCGGTGACTGACGCGACCGTGAGCGGTTCGATGTAGGTGATGTCGGCGGTTTCCGGGTCGGTCATGATCGTCGCCGGATTCGAGTTGACGAGCACGATCTCGTAACCTTCCTGGCGCAGTGCTTTGCAGGCTTGCGTTCCGGAGTAGTCAAACTCGCACGCCTGTCCGATCACGATTGGACCGGAACCGATGATCAGGATTTTGTGAATATCAGTGCGTTTGGGCATCTACGTATCAAAAGTCCGGCCTTCGTCGCCGGTAGTCCTCTCCATCTATGACCACGTTCGTGCACATTTCAAAAAGACGGCTGCGGAGCCGGTAAGTGATTCGTTCTTCCAGCTCCTTGTTTTTGTCCTGATAGTTGGTGGTGAAGATCGTGAGCTTGTTGTCGTTGTAACGCTTGTTGATGATCTGGTACATCGTGTCCCGGACCCATTCGGTCGGCACGGTCGCGCCGAGCTCGTCGAGCACCAGCACGTCAGCCTGGAAGACGGGCGCGAGCACTTTCAGCTCCGACGACTTGGATATCGGATTGTATGAATCCTGAATCTCTTTCAGCAGCGACCCGAACTCGTAAAACAAGCCCGCGAAGCCTTTGTCGATCAGGTGTCTCAGAATCGAGACCGCGAGGTGGGTCTTGCCGACGCCGGCGGGTCCAATGAACAGGAGCCCGCGACTGACGGCTGGATACTGATCAGCGAACTTGTGAGCGTGATATACCGCGTCGCCCTGAGACGTGCCGGGAGCGCTGACGAAGTTACCAAAGGAACACTTCTCGTAACGGCGAGGGATGCGTGCGGCCGCCAACAGCTTCCGAAAGCTGTCGGGCTTGCGACAAGGGCACGGCATGGCGCCCTTCACCGGATCGAGTTTTGTGCCGGTGCCAAAGCAATCTTCGCAAACTTCCGTATTCTCCGCGTTGCGGAGCTCGCTTTCATTTATCATTTATCGAAAGGTCAGCCTTAGTAGCTAAGGTTGACCTTAGGATACCTTATACTGGCGTTACGCAGTAATGGACGAGGAGGATTTGGAGTTTTACCTGAGAACTTATGAGCTTGTGGCAGTCGTTACTCAGAAAACTCGGTCTGAAATCAGATCGTGCCGAGCGGCATCCCATTCGGGTTTTTCTACTGGACGATGACGAACGACGGCACCGCTGGTTTTCAACCCGCTTCAAAGGCGACTATATCGACATCGCCAACAACGTCGACGAAGCGCAACAACTTCTAAGCGCGGGATCTTACGACGCCATCTTCCTCGATCACGATCTGCACCCCGAGCACTATCACGCCGAGTCCACCGACGATGAACGGACGGGCTACGCCGTCGCTCTCTGGCTCAGCTCAAATCCGGAGTTACAACGCGCCTCGACGATCCTGGTCCACACTCGCAACGCCGACGGCGCCATGCGCATGGTCGGCGAACTGCGCCGCGCAGGCCGCAGCGCAGATTACGTTCCGTTTCCGCTTTTGGCCGAACGCATCAAAACCTATTGGCAGCGTTGACTCTCAGGTACGCTTTGCACGAAAAGTCCCGAGCATGCTCTTCTCTGTGCAACCTCAGTGTCCTCTGTGTCTCTGTGGTTGATGAATTCCGAGTAAAACCACACCACCGAGACACAGAGGACACTGAGGTTGCACAGAGGATCCCCAGAACAAAGACCTTTTGTGCAAAGCCACTCAGGTAGCAATGAACGGCTATAACGTACGCATCTCTGAAGCTTCGTCGGGCGATTTGCATGACATCCTCGATCTACTCTCGCAGGTGCAGTTGCCGCACGATGGCGTCGCCGAAAATTTGAGCGCTTTTCTCGTCGCGAGAGACGAATCCGCACGACTCATTGGCGCGATCGGCCTGGAACGACATGGCAACACTGCGCTATTGAGATCCGCCGCCGTTTCACCGGAGTATCAAGGCGGCGGAGTTGGATCTCAGCTCACCAAAAGACTCCTCGAACGCGCAAAACAGGACGGCGTGGAAACAGTCGTACTCCTCACCTCCACCGCGCGCGAATTCTTCGCCCAGCGATTCGGTTTTCGTGAAACCCAGCGCGCTGTTTTCGACAACGACCTATCGGCCTCTTCAGAATGGAACCTGCCGCGATGTTCGAGCGCGGTGTGCATGAGTCTCGACTTGAGAGAGTAGTCGAATATCTCATCGCATTTTTTGAATTTGTTGTTTCCTGCCAGTCACAACCAGCATCTGCATCGGAAAACTCATTCGGTTTTCGGGGAAGAACTCACGCGCGTTGTCTTTGATTTCCTGCGCGACCCGGTCACATTCGTCACTGGTTAGCTGCTTCAATTTCTCTCGCAGGCTTTCGGATATCTCAGAACGCATCAGCCAGAACTCATCCACTGAAATCGGCGCTTCAAGCTGAAATTTGAGAACATGCTCCGCGACGTCACTTGCGCCTGCCTCTTTCATGATCGCCGCGAGCTTGCCGTCCTCAGCGAAACGAAAGGCGTCTCGCGCGTCAGGTTCAGGTGCCGGCGTCTCTACATAACGAGACAATACGTCCGTGACGACGTACGAGTAGGGGTTGAACTCTTTCTTGTACCAGACAGCAAACGCAAGCGTGCCTCCGGGTTTTGTAACGCGCAGCATCTCTCGGACAGCACCGAGCGGATCAGGGAAGAACATCGCACCAAGCCGGCTCACCGCCACATCAAATGAGTCGTTTGCGAAAGGCAAAGAGTCCGCGACACATTGACCAAAGTCTATGTTTCGGATTCCACGCCGCTGCGCTTCGATTTGTGCGCCAAGCACCATCTCTTCAACGGCATCGGTACACATGACTGAACCCGTTGGCCCAACGACTTCCGCGATCGTGAGCGATGGTTCGCCTGCGCCAGCCGCAACGTCCAAAACCGAATCGCCGGCTTTGATACCGGCATCCTCGATCAGAGCACGAGTCAACGGCGCAAACATCGAGTGGATAATGTCGCTGTGTCTGGTCCAGTACTGGGCTGATTCCTGCCATTCAGCGACCGAATCGGCCGGCTGTGATCGGTCACCGAGCTCATTTGAACACGAGGCTGAGTTCATAGTTCTATCTCTCCTAACGCATGCGCCAGATCTTCGATCAAGTCGTCAACATGTTCAAGACCAATCGCCATGCGAAGGAGATTGTCGGGAGTTTTCGTTCCCGGCTCTTCGACTGACGCTCGGTGCTCGATCAAACTGTGCGGCCCACCGAAACTGGTCGCTCTGGTAAAGACTTTCACCCTGGCGGCAACGGCCATTGCGTTTTCCCTGCCGCCTTTTATTTGCGCCGACATCATTCCGCCATGATCATCCAGCGATAGAGAAAGTGCTGTACCCGGTCTTCCAAACGACGCCGGACACACGATTGCCTCTCAACAAACCACGAAGTACGCGCCGGCTTCGTGCGCGATTTCAGATATCTTGTGCAGGTCGGCGATCTTTATCTGCGGGTTCGAAGGAGTCTCTACGAAAACAAGCTTCGTGTTACGGCGCACAGCGCTCCTCGTTTGGTAGACATCGGTCATGTCGACGAAACTCACTTCCAGGCCCCACGGAATGAACGTGTCTCTCAGCAGTTTCCGATACCGAAGGCTTTGCACAAAAAGTCCGGAGCGCGCTCTTCTCTG
>DASURS010000342.1:0-10110 GCA_036279935.1 Pyrinomonadaceae bacterium | reverse complement strand
TACGAGAAACTCGCGATGATCGTAGGCGCGACGCGGTTCGGCGGGATGGAAAACTCTAGCGCCATCGTCTTCCCAGTCACGTTTTTTGACCCAAGGCCGTCGCCAAAAATGAGTACGACGTTCGGAATCCCGCGAGGCACGATGAACCTCGTGGCCCACGAGATAGCGCACCAGTGGTTTGGCGACTCCGTCACGGAGTCGACGTGGGCGGACCTTTGGTTGAGCGAAGGCTTCGCGACGTACTTCGCGGGATTGTTCCTGCAGCGAACGGAGGGCGAGGAAGCATTTCAGGATTACATGAGCCGAGGGGCGCAAGCGGTCTTTGAATACGAAAAGAAGAACCGGACGCCGATTTTCGATCGCGACACCGAGGACCTGATGGATCTTCTCAACGCGAACAATTACCAGAAAGGCGGGTGGGTGCTGCACATGCTGCGCTCGTGGCTGGGCGATCAGGTCTTCTTCCGGGGCCTCCGCGACTACTACAACACGCACAAAGAAGGAACGGCGAGCACCGAAGATCTTCGCGCCGCGCTCGAAAAAGCCTCACAGAAGGATCTCAAGGGTTTCTTCCAACGATGGATTTACGAAACCGGACATCCGAAGTATCAACTCACTTGGGAATGGCAAAAACGAGAGCTGACATTGGTGTTGCGACAGGTCCAGCCGGGTAAGGCGTTTCTCGATTATGTTCCGATCGCGATCTCGACTGCGGCCGGCACACGCGAATTGCTGCTGAAACCAACCGGCAAGGAGACGGTCCACACGACCATGTCGGAATTTCCGACTGGGATAGAACTCGATCCGCGTAACACGTTGCTGAGGGAAGCGACGGTTGCGCGTGCGGCAGCGGCTAAGCCATGAAGCCGAGGTTCGGCGTCGCAAACCTGCCAATCAGCGGAAATACCGCCGGAAGATCTGCATTCGACAATCCGTACCACAGCGCCAGCGTCGCCGCGTATTGTTCGACTGACGTCGTCGGTATCCAACGTCCGCGCGGCCCCGTTCCGCCATCGGTATCATCTGGTCCACCCAACCTCAGCGTCGGGTAATTGCCGTACAGCGTGTGGCCCAACACCGAGCCGCCGACGATCAGTTGATGATTTCCCCACGCGTGGTCGGTGCCGACCTGGGTGACGCCGGTTCCCGCCGGCTGGAACGTGCGCCCGAAGTCTGACATCGTGAACGTCACGACGTTGTCCTGAATTCCGAGCTCGACAGTTGCGGCATAAAACGCGCTGATAGCCTGGCTCACCTGCGTCAGCAGATTTCCCTGCCCGCCGATCTCTGCTGAATGCGTGTCGAACCCGCCGATCTGCGTGAAGAAGATCTGCCGCTTCATGTTGATTCCCGCTAACGGATCCGTGCAGGCTTTGATCAATAGCGCGACCTGTTTGAGTTGCCGGCCGATCGACGTGTTTGGAAAAACTGTCGCCAGCGTCGGGTTGACGCTACTGAGCGCGGCGTCTGTTTGCATCGAGCTCGAACGCGTGTCGCTCGCGGCCTTGATCAACTTGAACTCGTTATCCAGCGCGCGCAGCTCGTTGAACGAAGCGAGACGCGAGTTGATGTCTGACACGCTCGCGCCGGGCGCATTGTTCAGGACCAACACGTTCGTCAGCGTCGTGTTCGAGTCGGCGACTGCCAGTTGCCGCGTATCGACGCCGGTCAACAACAGGTTCACGCCGGCGATCGATACGTTATTGGGAAACGTCGCCGCACCGTTCAGGCCAAGCGTTTTGTCGGCCAGCCTTCCGCCCCAACCGGTTTGACTCACCGAATTTGCGATCGCCGTCTGAAACAGTCCCACCTGATCGGAATGCGAGAAGAGTTGCAGTGGTTTCTTGCCGGTGCCGTTCTGATACGTCGTGCGCGTCAACGGTTCGACGAGCGGTCCGTTGTTGCAAAGTACGGCGAGCTTGCCGGAATTAAAGAGATCGCGGACCTCGGGCATGTTTGGGTGAAAGCCGTACGATCCGCCGCTTACGGGTGACACGGGAAGAAGACTCGCCTGCGCGATCGCCAAACCCGACGCGGCGCGCACGTTGGAATAACCTTCGACGAGACTGCCCGCCGGCCCGGTGTACTGGTCGAGCGATACGAGCATGTTGTTGCCGTCGTTGCCGCCGTTCAGGAAAACGCAGACGAGCGCTTTGTAATCGCTTGCCGCCGCGGGTGTCAGCGCCTGGACCACGCCGAACGTATCGATACTCGAAGCCAGTGCCATGCCGCCGAGCGCGCAGGCTGTTGTGCGTAAGAATTCTCTACGTGATGTGGACATGGTCGTTATCTCTGAATGTCGTACTGCGAAGACGTCGCAACCAGGTAGACGGCGGCGCGTGCTCGTTTTTGATTGCGTGTGGTGACGTTCGCGTCGTTGATGGCGTTCATCGCGTTCACGATCGACGTGCGCATCTGCGCGTTCATCGTGCCGTGCAACAGCAGCGCGTCGAGTGCGTTGACGACGTCAACGGGATTGCCCGCCAGTGCTTCGAGATTGGCGATGTCGATGGACGTGCCGCGCGGGCGATCCGGACTGGCCGCGGTCGGCGAAGTGTTCGGCGACACGCCGGAGTACGTCAGCGTGTTGATGACGTTTGCGCGTCGCAGCGTCGTAGTTGTCGACAGGATGCCGAACGCCGGACCGAGTATCTTCGTGCCGGGCACTTCGTAGCCGGGCTGGTAGTAACTGAACACGGTCGCGGGCTGGAAGAGCGGCTGGTCCAGCGTGCCGGTAAAGTCGGTGCTCGATCTAGTGCCCAACGAGCCATCGCTCGTCGAGAGCTTGTCGAACGACTTCACGTTGAACGCGCGGAGGAAGCCGGTGACGTACTGCGCCGGCTCGCGCAACTTGCCGTAGTTCGGCGCCGTCTTCAAATCGCCGCGCGCTTCCGGATCCAACAGGATCGCCTGCACGACAAACTTCAGGTTGCCGCGCGTGTTCGTGCAGCCCTGCGCGTAAAGCCCGTTGCAGTCGTTGTTGAAAACGCGGGCCACGCGCTCGACATACGCCGGGCTCGGGTTACTCGTGACGAGATGCTGAATCAACTGTTTGCTGAGAAACGGTCCGACGTTCGGATGGTTCGCGAGATGGTCCATCACGGCGCTCATGTCTGACTGGGCGCACGCGACGTTCTGTGCCGACGTCGTGCTCGTGCAGGCAGGGATTGTGAACCCGTTCAGCAACGTTTTCGCGCCGGCGTCGTGGTTCTGTCCGCCGCGCGGGACCATCGGGTCGCGCCAGTTCGTGATGCCGGTGCCGAGCAGGACCGGATTGAAGTTCCAGCCTGTGAAGACGCGCGTGAATTCGTTAACGTGCGTCTGCGTGTAGGTCGCGAGTGGAATTCCCTGCGAGTCGAGTTGCGGCGTGCCGTCCGGGTTCAGCACTTCAGTGCCTATCGAGAAGAGCTGAAGCACTTCGCGCGCGAAGTTCTCGTTCACATTCGTTCGCGTGCTGAGACGCATGTCGAGATACTCGCCCATTGCCGGCGTCAGTGTGATCTCGTTGAGCAGCGTGCGATAGCTGCCGAAGGCGTTGCGATCGAGCGCTTGCAGGTAAACCGTCATCCAGCTCGGCCGATTGACCTCGCTGTTGCCGGACACGACCATGATCTGGTGCAACGCGAACGCAACGCGCTGCCGCAGTTGATCGCTGCCGTAGAGCGCTCGCGTGTAGAACTGGCGATGTATCGGATACATCGTGTAGTTATCACGCAGGCAGACGGTCTGGTTGTAATTCGGATCGGCTGAAGTTGTCGGACACTGCTGCGTGTTGTCGTCGAGCGGGAAGACGAGATCCGGATAGTTCGATCCTTTGGCGGGGTTCGCAGGTGGCGTAGTGAACTGTTCGTCGAGCCATGCTTTGAATCCCATCGCTTTCACGCGCGCGACTTCGGCGGGTGTAGGTCCCCAGCTCGCTTGTTCGAGAAAACGGACTGCATCGGCGTCGGATGCTGGTCCGGTGTACGGATCGGGCGATAACGGCGGATCGGCGCCCGGAGGAACTGCGGGAGCGGGAGTCGGAAGCGCGCCCTGATCGTCCGTTGGCCCACCGCCGGAGTGGCCGATCGCGACGCGCACGCGGTTGCTCGACATGCCGTGCAGGTTCAGGCGCAAAAGAACGTCGCCGGCGTCGCCCAGATCATCGGCGAGCCTGAGCGCCACCATCGTGATACCCGGAAAGCCTGGGACCTGGCCCACGTACTCGACGCGCAAGGGATAAATTTTGCCGGTTCCGTCCTGCACGTCCGACGTGAACGCGTTCGCGCCTTCGCCGGGCAGCAGTTCGAGGTCCATCGCGAAGATGCAGATTCGGGTTCGTGTGTCGGAGTTGTAGTTGATGGACGACGTGAGCGGAAACGGCTCGGCGCGCAGCGTCGAACACTCCAACGCGACGGCGCGCGTTGAAGCCGTCTGGCTAATCAGAATGGGCTTCTTATTTGTTGCAGCGAACGTGCTGCTGCCACAGATCAGGACCAGAAGAAACGAGTAACTAAAAAGTCGCGCCGCACACGGGAGACTGCGATTCATAAGGTATGAGCTCCGTCAAATTCCTAGACCATCTGGCCGATTTCAGGTGAGATCCTCGGTGGTAGGGCGACCCGGAGTTCGCCAACCCAGGGTTGGGCCACTATACCCGTTCGCCAATGTGGCGATCAAGGTTTTTAGACGCGCCGGCAAGTCGAATAGTCTCACAAAGTCAAGCAGTGACGGATCTGCCTGTAATTGTTGACAGAATTACAGGATGCAATGTATACAGCAACTCGGTTGCAACCTTGCCTGATAAGGCCACCCTCTGCTGTCCATTAGCAGTCCCGAGACAATTTCAATGCCCCATATGTACGACATTTTCATCAGCTACGGACACCTTGACGACGAAGATCCGGCCGGCGATGTCAAAGGCTGGGTCGACCTCCTTGTCGAACGCTTGCCGCGACTGGTGAGCAACAATCTCGGTTACCTGCCCAAAATCTGGCGCGACGAACGCAGCCTGCACGGAAACGACCTCCTGACCGCCGCGATAAATGAAGGCGTGACGAGTGCGCTGTTGCTCATTCCGATCGTGTCGCCGCGTTACGTCCAGTCAGACTGGTGCCGACGTGAGCTCGAAGCTTTCTGTCAGTCGGAACCGCCGCCCGGCGCACCGGCGTTCCGCTCGCGCATCTTCAAAGTGATCAAGACGCCGTTGCTGTTTCATCTGGCAAAAAAGGAACCTGAATCACTTCGTGAACTGATCGGTTACTCGTTTTACGAAATGGAAGGCGACATGCCCGTCGAGTTTGGGCCGGAAGTTACGCCGACCAAAGATCCGCGTTACTGGACGGCGCTTCGTCGTCTCGCCTGGGACGTTTCGAATATGCTCGCCACGTTGAAGCATGCTAAGGATGCCATCACGGGTCCGCTCGTCGCACCGACGCCTCAATCGAGTTCTTCACCCGTCGCAGCAGCAGCAAATACCGGGACGAACAAGTTTGTCTATCTCGCGGAGACCACTTCCGATCTCACGAGCGAACGCGAGCTCGTACGCGACGAGTTGCGGCAACGGGGTTACGGTGTGCTGCCCGAAGAAAAACTTCCCGCCGCCGAGCTCCAACAGATCCAAACAGTCGTGACAGAAGCATTGGCGCGTTGCGTGCTGTCCGTCCACCTGATCGGCAAACGCTACGGCTCGACGCCCGAAGACGATCCACGCTCGCTCGTTTGCATCCAGGAAGACCTCGCCGCGCAACACTGCGCGAAGCACTCGGACTTCTCACGTCTGCTGTGGATGCCGCAGGGATTGATGACGCCGGCACTCGAAGTCACGGACGAGCGACAGAAGCAGTTCATCACCGGCGTGCAAAACCGGATCGGCTCTGGCGCGGAGCTGTTGCAGACCAGCATCGAAGACTTAAAGACGCGCATCGTCGAGAAACTCAGTCCGCCGCCGGCAGCGAAAGCAGCGGCAACGACGCAGGCCCGCTCGAAACTGAAACAGGTCTACCTTATCTGCGAGAACCGCGATCGAGGCCTCGTGCGTCCTATCAAAGAGTATTTGTTCAAACAGAACCTCGAAGTCATCACCTGGCTCGACGGCGAGGGCCGCGCCCTGATGGACTATCACCACAAGAACCTGCGCGAGTGTGACGCGGCGCTGGTCTACTTCGGCAACGGCGACGAACCGTGGGTGCGCAAGAACCTCGAAGACCTCGAGAAAGCGTACGGCTACGGCCGCGAACAGGATTGGTCCGTCAGCGCCGTTTACGTCGGCGCGCCGCAAAGCGATCAGAAAGAAGACTTCCTCACGCATCTCGTTCCCTACGTCATTCGCAATTATCAGTCATTCGACCCTAACGACCTGCGCGACTTCGTCGCCGCCGTGCAAGCGTCGGAAGGAGAGCAGCGATGAGCGAGCAGAAACGTTTTAAGAACCCCTTCCCCGGTCTCCGGCCTTTTGAAACAGATGAGTACCGGCTGTTTTTCGGCCGCGAAGGACAGGCGGACGCGCTGCTCGCACGATTGCAACGCACGCGGTTTCTCGCGGTTGTCGGCACGTCAGGAAGCGGCAAGTCGTCGCTGATCCGCGCGGGCCTGATGCCGGCGCTGCACGGCGGCATGATGGCTGGCGCCGGATCCGGTTGGCGGATTGCGGTGATGCGGCCGGGCGGCGATCCGATCGGCAATCTGGCGGCGGTGTTAGTAAAAGACGACGTGCTGTCCGAAGCAGGCGCCGGTCTGCCTGAGAGTGAAGCCGAAGCGGTGATCGACGCGACGCTCAGAGGCGGCTCGCTCGGCATCGTCGACGTCGCCCGGCAGGGACGCCTCGGCGAACACGACAAGCTGCTCATCGTCGTGGACCAGTTTGAAGAGTTGTTTCGCTTCCGCGCGGTGCGCGAGAACATGAACGCCGACGAAGCGGCTGCGTTCGTGAAGTTGCTACTCGAAGCGTCGCAGCAACGCGAACTGTCGATCTACGTCGTGCTCACCATGCGTTCCGACTTTCTCGGCGACTGCGCTCAGTTTCAGGGACTGCCCGAAGCGATCAACGAGGGGCAGTACTTGATCCCCCGCATGACCCGTGACGAGCGACGGTTTGCGGTTACTGGTCCAGTCGGCGTCACTCGCGGAAAAATCACCGAACCGCTGATCAATCGTTTGTTGAACGACGTCGGCGACAATCCCGATCAATTGCCGATTCTGCAACACGCGCTGATGCGCACGTGGGAACACTGGCAACAGCATCGCCGCGACGGCGAACCGATCGGCATGGAGCACTACGAAGCGATCGGCACGATGTCAGACGCCTTGTCGCGTCACGCCGATGAAGCGTTCAATGAGTTGCCGAACGAGCGCAGCCGAACGATCGCGGAGAAGTTGTTCAAGGCGCTAACGGAACGCGGCGCCGACAATCGAGAGATTCGCCGCCCGACGCGCATGGACGCACTCTGCGCGATCGCCGGCGCGAAGATGCAGGAGATGAGTGCCGTCATCGAAGTGTTTCGCGGCGGCGGACGTTCGTTCCTGATGCCGCCCAGCGGCGTGCCGCTTCAGCCGCAAACGGTAGTCGACATCTCGCACGAGAGTTTGATCCGCAACTGGCAGAGGCTCAAAGATTGGGTGAACGAAGAAGCGCAGTCAGCGCGCATCTACCGCCGTGTTGCCGAAACAGCCGTGCTGCACCGTGAAGGAAGCGAAGGGCTGATGCAGGATCCCGCGCTCCAGTTCGCCATCGACTGGCAACAGCAAGCGAAACCGAATGCAGCGTGGGCCGAGCGTTACAACCCTGAGTTTGAAGAGTCGATGGCGTACCTCGAGCAAAGCAAGGTTGCTCGCGATGCGGCGGTTGCTGAACGCGAACGCCAGCGCACGGCGGAGTTGGAACGCGAGCGTCACGAGCGCGAGGTAGCCGAACGTTTCGCGCAACAACAGCGCCGCGTGGCCCAACGTCTGCGCCGTTTCACGTTCGCTCTCGTCCTCATCTCGATTCTTGCCGTCGTGGCAGCGGCAGCTTCGGTCGTCGCCTTCACAAACGCGAGACGAAACGCGGCACTTGCTCAATCTTTAGCGGAAGACGCGAAGGCAAGCTTCATGGCCGAACAACAGGCCAGACAAGAGTCTGAAGCGCATCGCAAGGCGGCGGAAGAAGCACAGGCGAAAGCGGAGTCTGAACGCGAGCACGCGGAGACGGAACAGAAGAAGGCGGAAGTCGAAAGCAAACGCGCCGACGAGGCCGCGCGTCTCGCTGCCTCGCGAGAAGCTGAAGCCCGCCGCGCCACCGCTGAACAGAAGGCCGCCGCCGACCGCGAACGCAAAGCGGCGGAAGCAGCTACCGCCGCGCGTGACGAAGCGCGAAGAAGTGCCGCGCGTCTACAGTTGGACTCGCTCAGTCGCAATGGTCTCGACTCGTTTCAGCGCGGCAACTTCAGCGGTGCGCTTTACGAGTTTGAAATGACGAACCAGATGATCGCGCAGAACAAGGTGGACCAGGATCCGGGTTTGGCGAAGCTTCAGGCGTGGGTGCTGGCGAACGTCGGCGCGACTAAGCGGCGGCTCGGAAAGATGAACGAAGCCGTCGACGCGTATCAACAGTCGATCGCGATTCACGAAAAGGTTTCGGGCGCCAAGAGCGCCGAGATGTTCGACGCGTTGCACGGCCTCGGGCACACGTATCTCGAAGCGGGCAACCCGACGAAGGCGGAGGAGTATTACACGCGAGCGGTGAATTATCTTGTCGCGAACCCTGACCTGATCGATCAGATTTATGAGACGGCGAACCTCGAGATGATCGCGCGGCTCTATCGCGACATCGGCAAGTACGCTGAGGCTGAGCCTTACTTCAAACGTGTGCTCGCCAACCGCGAAGCGCAGGGCGGCGAGTTTGAGTCGTTGAAGGAGGTCGCTCAGTTCTATGCCATGCAGAACAAGTATGCCGAGGCTGAGAAGTACTTGTTGCGTGCGATCGACCTCCAGGAGAAGGCCCTGTTTCGCATATCTGACGAAAGGCAGTTGGGGCTGAGCGAGCTGGCGGAAACGTACAACAATCTCGGAGAAGTTTATTCAGGACTGGACCAGGAGCAGAAAGCGAAGTACGCGTTTGAACTGGCCCAGGAACTCCAGAATGCGGAGCTTTCACGGCGTTACGTGCTGGCGATACAGCGGTCGCCGGCGTTGGCGGCGGCCAATCGTGAGGAGTTAACGCGCCGGACCAAAGACAACGCGAGTCACCTTGAACAATGCGCTGATTTGTTCGTGAAGCTTGATAGGTTCGATACCGCGGAGCACATTTATCTGCTCGCGGTCGGCGCTCGGCTCGTGACCAACGACCAGAGCCAACTGGGACGTGAGAAGCTGGCGATGGTCTATCTCAAGCTTGGGGATCTGTATCGGCTCCATCTAAACAAGCATGAGGAAGCGGTGAAACGCTATCGTGCCGCGGCGGAAACGTTGGCTAACTCGTCGGGCAACGGGAGCAGCAGCGCCGGCGGGCAGCTTTATGGCGAGGCGTACACGCAGTTGGGAAGTTTGTATGCGACTGAAATGAACCAGGCGGCGGAAGGCGAGCGCGTGTTGAAAGAAGCGCTGGAGGTGTTGTCGAAGTCGTCCGATTCGGAGAAGGCAACGTGGCGCACGTTGGGAGCGTTGGAAGCTATGTACGTGCGTCAGTCGCGGTTAACTGATGCGCTGGAGGTGAGTAAGCAGAAGCTGACGGTGATGCATTCTCTGTTGAAGCGCACCTTGATGAACGCGACCGGAGTCGAGAAGTGGAACGCTGAGGATTACACGGAAGCGTTCAAGCTTTACATCCAGAGCGTGGGTGAGTTGGCGGACGATTACAAGGCAGCGGGCGATCTGCGCAACTCGCAGGCGACTTACGGTTCGCTGTTCCTTGATGATCTGCGGGTAACTGAAGTCATAGATCCGACGGTGCTCGCCACTTACGAGCAGATGATCAAAACCCATCGCGAAGCGTTCACGGGTGAGATGAGCAATGCGGCCAGTCGCCGGCTGAACGAGGTTGATATGCGGCGCAGGGTGATTCAGGCCGTGCTCGACTCGGCGGACTGAATTGCTTGATTGAGAAACAACGCCAGACGCTTGAGCCGAGCGAACTCCGCGTCGGCGCCGGAGAAG
>DASURS010000341.1:0-3677 GCA_036279935.1 Pyrinomonadaceae bacterium | reverse complement strand
GATCCGAACGGCCTTACGCGCGCGGAGAAAGACATCAACGGCAAGGTGCTGCGTCAATACGTGGAGGAGAATGCCGAGCGACTAGGTTTCGATCCGGATCCTTCGCTGCCGCTCGAACTCAAGCCCTACGCACCTTCCTTCCATCCTGTCTTCCGCATTGCTCAGGACGGCAGCCTGCGTACGGACATGATCGTCGAACTGGTCCAAACCCGGCCCGTACCATTCGACAAAAGCATGCCGGCGGCAGGTTCGTTTCCTTTTCGCTCCGGTGTGACTTTGATTATCTCTGCTCCGACAGTTAACGAGTGGGGTTATCGAGGAAAACCATACGTTCGTTATGCGATCGGAAAACGCATGACCGGGCCTGAAGGCGAGATGCGCGAACACAACCAGCGAATACACAATCTCTCGATGGGGTTGGCGGAAGGCAACACAGACGATCCGAATCACTTCCAGGCCAATTTTGGCTTGCTTCACCAAGGACTCTGAGATGGCAACCAAAAAAGCAGCTAAGAAGAGTAGTAAGAAGACCAGCAAGAAGACCTCCAAGAAGAGCAGCAAGAAAGCCGGCAAAGGAACACCCGCGGCGACGAATGGCGATCTCCGCGTGCGCATGTACCGCATTGGCTTCGGCGACTTCTTTCTCATCACTGTGCCCACGAAGTCGGGTCCAGAACACATCTTGATCGATTGTGGTGTCTTCAAGGGTGACCTGGGGACTATGGCTGATTGCGTCCAAAACCTGGCGACAGAAACAGACCGCAAGCTCGCACTCGTGATCGCCACGCACTTTCACGCCGACCATCTCTCCGGCTTCGCGTCAAATTTTGATGAGTTCGCAAAGTTCGAGGTCGGTGCAGTGTGGTTGCCGAATAGACTCGATCCCAAGCGCGACAATGCGATGAAGCTCAAAGAGCACATCCACAAGGTTGCCAATCAACTCCAACTTCGACTCGGCGCGCGTACGGATGCTTCCGGTATTCAAGCTCTCCACAAGGTTCAGGATGCGTTGGGTGTCGGCGAAGGAAAAAACGACAAGGCATTGCGGCTCTTGACCGAAGGTTTCAAAAACAAACCTCCCGTTTTTTACTACGAAGCCGGCGACGCTCCCCATTTGCCAAAAGAGCTGGAAGGCGCGATCACAGCCGAATTGCTCGGACCTGCGCCGCTCTCGACTGAGGGAGAGTTTTCTACGGCTGAAAACAAACAACAGCAGTATCTCGGCGAGGTTGCCGAGAACGGAATACCGTTTTCCGGTGGTCTTGCGCCATTTGAAAAAGCGTGGCCCGCATCGGCCGCCGACTACCCCGAGGCTGCGTTCGATAGTTACAGAACTCCGGAACAGGTCAAGAACAGAGAGCACGGCTTGCCTGAGCAGATGGAGAAAGTTCTGCACGACGCCCAGCCCGATGTTCTCCTGGGACTTGCCGATGCAATCGACGGGACATTGAACAATCAGAGTCTGGTGGTCCTGTTCACCTGTCGGGGTAAGAAGTTGCTCTTCGTCGGAGACGCGCAGTGGGGTAACTGGTCCTACTGGCTTTACGGAAAGAAGACCACGGGCAAGACAATTCCGAGCATTACTGAACGAGCAAAGGACATCCTCGGGTCAATCGATTTTTACAAAGTGGGGCATCACGGAAGCACCAACGCCAATCCCATTCCGGCAGTTGCAGCACTGAATGAAGAATGCGTTGCGATGTGTTCGACGGAGAGTGGTGATCCCGATCGAGCGAGACCTCACGGTCACATCGAAAATCAGTCAGAGGTCCCGCGAATAAAGCTGATGGTTGAGATGGAGAAGCGTATTCAGAACCGGCTCGTCCGCAGCGACTGGATCAAAGTAGGTGAGTTTGCTCCGTCACCCGAGGCGAGAGGGCAGCTAGCCAAACTGCCACCGAACTTCTCACCGGGGGATCTGTTTATCGACTACGTTTTCCCGAAGTAACGTTCAGTGGCTAACGGATGGTCCAGAGACGCACGGCCCCGTCGTCGCTTCCAGTCACTAGTGCGGCGTCATCGTTCATAAACGCGATCGCGTTGACGCCGTAACACTCGCCGGCGATGCGCGATCTGCCGTTTTCGACGTCCCACACACGAATTCTTCCGTCGAGAGATGAGGCGGCGATCCGATCGCCTTTGTTCGACACGGCGACGTGAGTGACGCACGAACAGTTCTCGCCGAGAATCCGCGCTTCGCCTGTTTGCACGTTCCACAACCGCACCGTTTCGTCCCAGCTTCCCGAAACCACGCGTTTGCCGTCCACCAGAAACGCAACCGAAGTGATCTGCCGGTTCGACTTACCGACGACGCGGGCCGTTCCCGTTTCCAAATCCCAGATTCTGATCGACGCATTTGAACGATCGCTGTCGGCGGCGGCGATCGTGCGTCCATCCGGTGAGAACGAGATCGAACTCGGGCCTTTCCAGTCGCCTTTCAGGACGCGCATCTGACCGGTTTGCAGGTTCCAGACGTTGATCTCGCAAGGCGAGTCCGTGTTCGCAGCAGCGAGACTCTTCCCGCCGGGCGAGAAGACGAGCGAAGGGTGCTTTCCCGCATGGCCCAACAACATTACGTCCCGCGACTGTAGATCTATGATTTCAATTGGTCCGCTTGCTGAAGCGATCAGTACGCCATTAGGAGAAAACGCAAGTGCCGAAACCGGACTCTCGCTTTCGCTCAATATCGACACGCCATTGCGCCAGAGACAGATGCGGCCATCGTCTCCACCGGAAATGATGGAGTTATTGAGCGGAGAGACGACGATTGCACGCACCGGTTTCGGGCATTGTCCGATCTGACCAAAGTTGGGCCACGGATTTGACGGATTGGCGTCGACGGATGACTCATCGGCAGATTCAGGGAGTTTTGCTTTAGCGAGTGCGCGAGTCGCGATCATCCACGACTCGACGACCCAGCGCGCGTCGCCTTCGCTCAACGAATGCGCCTTCCGCAAACGCTTCACGAGCAGCCCGCGCAACAGGTCGCGTTGGAGACCGTCCTGCGAGAGGAGCAGATCGCTGCCGATGCGCTCTTTCACTCCAAGGACCAGCAGCGAGATCTCCTCTTTGAATTCCGGACAATAATCTTTCAGAAGATTTTCGCAGAGCTTTGGGTCGGTGAGCGATGAGCGACCGTGTTTGATCAGGATCTCGCCGAGCTGTCGCGGCACACTCTCGTCGAAACGCTTCAAGACCAGATCTCACCCTCTGCGTGGCCGAAGTTGATCCTCGTCCCGACGGCCAGGGTCACGCTTCGCCCGGGAGAGACGTCCTTGACCTCACCTTTCTGATTCGTCGCGGACCACGTTTGAATGGAGAGGTTCTTCAGGCCCCAGATCGACGGATCCGCCGGATGCGTCGTGACGGCGGCGACGGGCTGAGTGAAGTCGTACTTCTTTTCTTCGTCGACGTGATGCGCGAAGAGCATCGTGTCGTGATTCAGCATCACGAAGCTTCGGCCGATGCGCACGCGCGGCGGCAGACGAAGCTGGCGCCGGCAGGACCAGCAGCGATCGTCGGCGGCAGCTTCTGCGTCGGAAGGATCGTGAAAGTTTTCGGCGTTACAGTGCGTGCAGTAGACGATGGCGTCGCGCAGCCGCACCATCACCGCGCGCCAGTTGCTCTCGCGGACGCGGCCGTGTTGCGGATCGGTGATTCCTTCCGTGAACGCCTTC
>DASURS010000340.1:0-13261 GCA_036279935.1 Pyrinomonadaceae bacterium | reverse complement strand
GCTCACGCCAATCGCCTCCCTCGAGCGTGAACCAGACATCGAGATCGAGTTTTTCTGTGACGAGCCCGGGCGTGATATTCCTCCTGGGTTGGACCGGTTCGAAGTAGCTGAAGGCGGGCGCTGCTACACCGCGGAAGACGCGTACTATCTGGAGTTTGACAATTCGTTGATGCGTTTGCGACAAGGCGCGCCGGTGCGAGTTGAGGTTTGGATCCGGCAGGTTCCGGAAACAGTGGATGCCGAAGTCGCGCGCGTCACGTCATTCGCTGTTTGCGCGGCGCTTCGCCGTTTCGGACTGTTCGAGCTTCACAGCGGTGCGGTTGTTGAGCCTGATAGTGATCGCGGCGTTTTAATCGTTGGACCATCGGGAAGCGGCAAGTCGACGCTGACGTATCAACTCGCGAACGCCGGCTGGCCGTACCTTTCAGACGATGAAGTGCTGTTGAGCGTGACCGAAGCCGGCGACCAGATCGAGGCGCGAGGGTTCCGCAGTTTCTTTGCCTTGCGTGATAGTGCTGGAGTCGATTTCAAAAACGTCTTCGAGCCTGCGGGAGTTTTTTCTTCGACGCGAGCGTCGAGCGTCGTGCCGGGTTATTTACTGTTCACCGCGATCAGCGGCGACAAGCAAACGCAGCTTCGCGAGCTTTCGCAGACGGAAACCATGACGCGATTGATCCGAGCATGTCCCTGGGCCACTTACGACACCGCGATCGCCGGCGCCAATCTCGAACTGCTTTCGCGGCTGGCGCGACAAGCTACCGGATTCGATCTTGCCGCCGGCACTGACCTGCTCGAACCCGGACGTGCCGCGGAGTTGCTGAGTCCCTTTCTAAGGCAAAACTAAATGCAGAATGGCGCCACGTTCAGCGACGACGACGCGCCCGCGCGGTACGGTCCACAGCGTCTGAGCGTGGAGCTCGCCAACATCTGCAATCTTCATTGCAGCTACTGCTTTCGCTCCGAAGACAACCTGTACAACTCGCGCGCGGAGTTCTTTCCCGTCGAACTGCTGCGGCGTGTGATCGTCGAAGCTCGCGACGTTGCGAACGTGACGAAGATCAACTTCACCGGCGGTGAGCCGACGCTGCATCCGCAATTCGCAGCGACGTTGGAAACGGTCGCGGCAGCCGGTTTGACGTCGAGTTTCGTCACGAATGGCTGGCACTTCGAACGCATCTGGCCGTCGCTCGTCGCGAATCGGAAATCGATCTCGCACGTGGCGTTCAGTCTCGATGGCATTACGCGAGAGAGTCACGATCGCTGGCGCGGCAATGGATCGTTCGATCGTCTGGTCCGGGCGTTCACGCGCTGCTACATGTCGAACCTGCCTTTCGCGATCAAAGTCTCTGTTCGCCGCGACCTGGTGGACCAACTCGAACAGATCGCCATCTTCGCCGCGCGCATGGGCGCCGCCGCGTTGAACTTCGTACACGTGATGCCGACGTCGCTCGCGGTCGAGGATGAATCGACGCTGAACCTCGACGAGCGCCGCGTAGCTGAAGAAGAGATCGCGATCCTCGCGCGTATTTTCAAGATGAAGATCGGTCTGGACGTCGGTTACTACAACGTCGACGAAGACCGCCCGCCGTGTTCGCCGCTCGCGGGGACGAGCATGAACGTCGACTATCGCGGACGGCTGTCGCTTTGTTGCAACCTATCCGGGTATCGCGGCGCTACCGGCGACACTGACGTTGTGGCTGACTTAAACGTCGAGTCGTTTGCTTCGGCTTTTGAGAAGTTCCAGGCGCTGGCGTCCGCGCAGTTGCAGAAGCGAAAGGACGCATTGGCATCGTTGCGGGCGCAAGGCGTCGCGCCGGATCTTTACACGGGTTCGCCGTGTCTCTTCTGTTTGCAAAGCTTCGGAAAAATCCCGTGGCACGACGCCGCCGAACCTGCGTTAGTATCGATTCGTGGACGAAGCAACAATTAATCCGGGGTGGATGCCGGTCGACGCGGTCGTGGTCGATGGGCGTCCGGGTCTGACGTGGATGAACATGTCGGACGTCGAATTGAAGGAGCCGTTTTTTCAGCAGACGGTTGACCGCGTGCGCGATGAAGAGCCGTGGCGCGGCGTCCTTTTCACCGAGTTTGACGCGCTGCTGCAACTGGATCAGTTCCTGCCGCGCGTCCGTCCTGCCGGTTTCATCTTCCACTCGTCACGTTGCGGATCCACGTTGGTCGCCAACGCCTGTCGCGCGCTCGACGACTCGATCGTGCTCTCCGAAGCGTACGTGATCGACAAGCTGGTGGCGCGCTTCATCACGGACGCAGGGGACGATCCCGTTAAGAGTTCGCTTTACTCAGTTTTGCTTCGCGCGGCCGTCAACGCGCTTGCTTACAACGATCGTGTGAACAAGCCACGCGTATTCGTGAAGTTTTCCTGTTGCGGCGTGTCGCAACTCGAACGCATCGCGCGCATCTGGCCTGACGTTCCGTGGGTGTTTCTTTATCGCGATCCGGTCGAAACGATCGTGTCGAACATGAAGATGGTCCCGGCGTGGCTGCTCGACGAAGACCGGCGAATTCTGGCCCACGTCACAGGCACGACGCCTGCCGCGATCTCGGAAATGTCGTTGGAAGAGCTCTGCGCGCGCAGTATCGGCGGCTTCTACGCCGCCGCGCACAGTGTTGCCAACGGCAACTGCATGTTGCTTAATTACAATCAACTATCGGTAATAAACGTATTGAATTTTTTTAACGTGAGCCTTTCAGCCGAGGAGTTGGAGAGAATCACAAGCGGGAGTCGAAGTTATTCAAAGCAGGTATCAGGAGCGCGCGAATTTGTTCCTGATGCAGAGGCAAAACGAAGTTCTGCTTCCGACAAAGTTCGTCAATTTGCTCAACAATTCGCAATAGGACCGTATCAACTTTTGGAAAGAAAGTCATGAATACAAACGATCTAACGCCAGGGAAACATGTGGTCGTGACCGATTTCGACGGTGGCGAGGGCATCCTCGTCGATCTGAACACCAAGAAGTACTACCAGCTCAACGAGACCGCGATGGTGGTTTGGAAAGCGCTCGAACAGGGAAAGAACGTGAGCGAGATCGCCAGCGACATAACCGCCAACTATGAAGTCGCGCTCGAGAGCGCGACCCGCAGCGTGGAACGCATCCTTGGCAACTTCCAATCTTACAAACTTCTCGCGGCGAAGTGAGCGCGGGCTGATCGTTAAGTACGCGATTCTTACTGTCGCGATCTTCGCGCCGCTGATCTGGGCGTTCCTGGTGGTCCGCAATGTTTACCCGATCGCGGCGTGGAACGTGATGATGGCGGGCGGCGATCTCGAGCGCGGGCGCAACTACTGCATCCTGCGAGGCGAAACAGTTTCCGGTGGGACGATCGACATTCCGGCAATCGAGCTGACAAACGCGCTCTACAGTCGCACCTGGACGATGGTGAACGCCACTGTCGGCAATCAGAGTTTCAAACTCGCGTCGATCCACCCCGCAAATGCCGAGCTGATTCGGAGCGCCGGTGGCATCGATAAACTTCCACCCGGCGCGCGGCTTCCGGATCTGCTCGAATCGTGGGGACGTCTCTACAACAACCGCCTGCCGGAATCTTCACCCCAACGCCTGAAAGCGATTCGCGTCGACATGTATCGCTGGGATGGAGGCACTTATTCCGACTACGAAAAGTTCATACAGTCGTGGCGCAAGGAATTGTAAACCGCGTCGTACCCGGCAGCGCGCTGGCATTGGGCGTCGTGCGTTCGATAGTCCACGGCACGTTCCTGGTTTCGGTGCTCGTTACATCTTTTTCGGCACTCGGCGCGCTGCCGGTGACGATCATGCGGCCGACGGGCGTGATGAAGCTCCTACCGTGGGGTTTCTACGATCGGCTCCTCACACCGTCAGGCATGGCGACACTGAAAATCATAATGGTCGCGTCGTTGGCTCTGAGCGCCACGGGGCTTTTCACGTCCATTTCGACGAAGACGTCGTTCCTGCTGGTCGTCTTTTACCAGGGACTCGTGCGCAGCTTCGGCCATTTCAATCACGACGAAATGCTCGGCGTTTACTGCCTCGCGGTGCTGGCGTTCACGCCGTGCGGCGACTCGTTCTCGCTCGATCACTGGCTCAGACGCACGGAAAAAACGCGCCCGCGTTGGGCCTATGCCTATCCGATCCTGCTCATGCAGTTGTTGATGGCGTGGGTCTATTTCAGCTCGGCCCTGATCAAGCTGCGCGTCGCCGGGCTCAAGTACCTTACTGTCGACAATCTTCCCGCGCTCGCGATCTTTCACTCGCTCGACAACCTGCACGACACGCATTTCAAGCTGGCGTTCTGGCTGCCGCAAGTGCGTTCGTATTTGCCGTACGCGGTTGGGTTGGTCCTGGTGTGGGAACTGTTGTTTCCGCTGGCTGTCTTCTGGCCGCGGTCTCGCTGGTGGCTTCTCGGCGCCGGAGTTTTATTTCACATTTCCACGCTCTTTTTCATGAACATCTTCTTCCCTCATCAGCTCGTTCTTTACCTCATTTTTGTCAACTGGGACGCGATCGCACGACGCTTCCATCGTAGCGTCATCGACTGAGCAGTGTCTTCGCGCGCGCACCTTTAGTAAGTTGTTGAGCGAACACGGGATATTTTCGGAGAGGAGAGAAGCTGAATGAGATCTTGCAGCTAAATTTCGTTGACTGTCTCCAAATAAGCATGTTACGGTTTTCCGCCGCACTGATCATCGTGGGCCAACCATTTAAGGAGAAAAGCATGTCCAAACCGTTTCGGGTTTCCGTTGTCTTCCCTGGCTTGGTAGCTGTGGTCCTCGTACTTTCGCAAGTCGCCTTCGCCGGCGTGGCAAGGCAAACCACGGAACCAGCCGCAAGTAATCTCGAAAACACCAAAGGTACATCGCAAAAAACCAAGAAAAAGAAGAAGAAGAAGAAAACTGCCACTGAAAGCGTTGTTCTTTTCGGCACCTATAATCCCCCGACATCAACATCTACTGCTCCGACTATCGTAATCGATAACGTTTCCGGCAATGCCGACGTCGCTCCGGCGACTGCTCCCACTGCGGCACGACGCCCGCTTCGTTCGACGAAAACACCAGGCGCCCACGCCCTCCCCGTTGACGATCCACCTGCAAACGTCGCGGCGACCACTTTGGTCATTTCCGAATTTCGTGTGCGTGGACCAAACGGCGCAAACGACGAGTTCATCGAGATCATGAACGCCACGGGCGCCGATCACACCGTCGCCGGAGGCGGTAGCGGTTACGCCATCGCCGCTTCAAACGGTGTTGCCCGTTGCGTCATTCCAAACGGCACCGTCATCCCCAACAAGGGCCACTACCTGTGCGTGAACAGCGTTGGCTACAGCCTCGCTTCCTATCCTGCGGGTAATGGGACCACGGCAACGGGTGACGCAACCTACACTACGGACATTCCCGACAACGCCGGCATCGCGCTCTTCAATACCAGCGTTGCCGCGGATTTTACCCTCGCGAACAGGTTCGACGCCGTCGGCTCGACCTCGGAAGCGAACACCCTTTACAAAGAAGGCACCGGTTATCCGGCGTTGACGCCGTTCTCGATCGACTATTCGTTCTACCGCGACAACTGCGGTAAGGGCGGTTCGATCACGACTTTCGGTCCCTGTCCCGAGGGTGGCCTCGTCAAGGACAGCAACAATAACGCGGCCGACTTTATTTTCGTCGACACCAACGGAACGTCGGCTGGCGCGGGTCAGCGTCTTGGCGCTCCTGGGCCGGAGAACCTGAGCTCTCCAATCGAACGGAACGCCTCGTTCGCCGTGAACCTGCTCGACACCTGCGTTGCCGCGCAGTCGCCGCCGAACCGCGTTCGTGACTTCACGTCGGATCCGGCGAACAACTCGACGTTCGGAACGCTGGACATCCGGCGCACAGTCGTCAACAACACCGGCGGCAATGTGACTCGCTTGCGTTTCCGCGTGGTGGACCTAACGACGTTCCCGGCGCCGAGCGGCATCGCCGACTTGCGGCCACGCACGTCAACGTCCGTCGTCGTCACTGTCGATCGTCCGCCGTGTGGCAGCGGTACGAGCAACGTCACCGTTAATGGAACGACGCTCGAACAGCCGCCGTCACAGCCGAATGGTGGCGGATTCAACTCGTCAATGTCAGCGGGAACAGTTACTTTGGCCACGCCGCTTGCGAACGGCGCGAGTATTGACGTTCGCTTCCTGCTCGGCATTCAGCAGACTGGAAGCTTTAAGTTCTTCTTCAACGTCGAGGCGTTGCCGTAGGACCAGTCAGGTTGGACCAATGAAGGGGAGAGGCGAACTTGCCTCTCCCTTTTTTATTGGATCAGACGAGGGGAAACTGTAGGTCGTGATGTATTCGGGTGGTGTCGTTTCGAGAATCGGGCGTCCTTCGGATTCGAGCCACGCGTGGCCGGTGACTTTGCCGGAGTCGTCGTTGCGTACGCCGAAGATGATGCGTGTTTGTGCGAGATAACGGTGCAGCACCGCGGCGCGTTTCCAGCAGATCGGCTTGAACACCCAGACATCCGCTGACAATAAAAGATCAATCGAACGCGCAAATCTTTCTTGAGTGGCCGCGTCTATTGCAATCGGATTTCGATTCTCTGGGCCGGCAACAATCTTCAACGCTCGCGGCAGCGATGACAGTCGCGCCGCAACGGAAAGCACGACAACCCACCACGCCATCCGGCACAACAACCAGGCCTCCCTCGGCTGCGACACAAACTTCCGACCCGCCCGCAAAACCAGCCTGTTCGTTTTCGTCAATCCGTTACCCATATCAACCGCGCAACTCGAATTCTAGCTCATTTGAGTTTTGACATCTAAACGGATAGTCTTCAACGAAAACATTTGTCATTTTGCGGTCCAAGCGGCGAGTCGTGCTTAAAATGACAAATGACACATGTCAAATGACCAATGACAAATAAGGAGGATCTGTGGCGGTCATTCGTCCTTTTCGCGCATTGCGTCCACCGGCTGAACGCGCTCAGGCAGTCGCAAGTGTGCCGTACGACGTCGTCAACACCGAAGAAGCACGCGCACTCGCCGGCGGCAACCCGTTGAGCTTCCTGCACGTCTCGCGCCCCGAGATCGATCTTCCCGAAGGCACAGACATCTACAGCGACGCAGTCTATCGCAAAGCGGTCGAGAACTTCGAGAAGCTCATCGCCGCCTGTCCGCTGGAAAGAGAAGCCGAACCAAGCCTGTACCTGTATCGCCTGATCATGGGCCAGCACGAACAGGTCGGCATCGTCGCCTGCTGCTCGATCGACGAGTACGACAAAGACACGATTCGCAAACACGAACGCACCCGCCGCGACAAGGAAGACGACCGCACGCGCCACATGCTCATGCTGCGCGCGCAAACCGGTCCCGTGTTTCTGACGTACCGCCGCCGCACAGAGATCGACGATCAAGTCGCCGCCGCGCTCACCGCAGCGCCGTTGTACGACATCACAGCAAGCGATGGCATTCGTCACACGATCTGGCGCATCAGCGACACAGAAAACCTCGTCAACAGTTTCACCGCCGTCCCACTGCTCTACATCGCGGACGGCCACCATCGCGCGGCCAGCGCCAGCCGTGCCCGCGCCGAGTTGCGCGATCAGAGTTTCAGCCACACGGGCAACGAAGACTACAATTACTTCCTCACCGTCATCTTCCCCGATTCACAACTCCAGATACTCGCCTACAACCGCGTCGTCAAGGATCTGAACGGTATGTCGAAAGAACAGTTTCTCGACGCGATCCGCCGCCAGTTCACAATCAAGGAAGACGCCTCTCCGGCGCCGAAGGAGCGCGGAAACTGGAGCATGTATCTCGACGGCAAGTGGTACGGCCTGCAACTCTCGCCCGAAACGACGCTGCCAACCGGCACGGTCCAAACACTCGACGTCAGCGTCCTTCAGGATCGCCTGCTCGATCCGGTCCTGGGCATCAAAGACGTCCGCACAGACAAGCGCATCGACTTCGTCGGCGGACTGCGCGGAACGAAAGAGCTCGAACGCCTCGTCGACGAAGGCAAAGCTGCCGTCGCATTTTCCCTGTTCCCGACGTCGATCGCCGAACTGCTGATGGTCTCGGACGCGAACGAGATCATGCCGCCGAAGTCGACGTGGTTCGAACCGAAGTTAAGAGACGGTCTTCTGATTCACTCAATATGAAAGTCCTTATTGCAGATAAATTCGAAAAATCCGGGCTCGATGGATTGCAGGCGCTCGGCTGCGAGATCTCCTTTCAACCCGATCTGAAAGACGACGCGCTCGTCGAAGCGATCCGCCAAACGGCGCCCGACGTCCTCGTCGTACGCGGCACGAGAGTGACAGAGCCGATGCTCGAGGCCGGGCCAGTGAAACTCGTCGTCCGCGCCGGCGCCGGCTACAACACGATCGACGTCGCCGCCGCTTCAAAACGCGGCATCTACGTTTCGAACTGTCCCGGCAAAAACTCGATCGCCGTCGCTGAGCTCGCGTTTGCGCTCATCCTCGCGCTTGATCGCCGCATCGCGGATAACGTCGTCGCGCTGCGAAAGGGCGAGTGGAACAAGAAAGAGTTTTCGAAAGCGCGCGGGTTGTACGGGCGGACGCTCGGTTTGATCGGCGTCGGCAAGATCGGCCAGGAGATGATTCCACGCGCGCGCGCGTTCGGCATGCCGGTCGTTGCGTGGAGCAGAAGCCTGACTCCGGAACGCGCCGCCGAGCTTGGCGTCGAGCTGATGGACTCGCCGGAGGCCGTGGCCGCCGCTGCTGACGTCGTGAGCGTTCATCTCGCGCTCAAACCCGAGACGAAACACCTGATCAATGCCGAGTTCTTCGACGCGATGCGGCAGGGCGCGTATTTCATCAACACCGCGCGCGGCGAAGTAGTGGACCAACAGGCCCTCGTCAGCGCGATTCGCAACCGCGGCATCCGGGCGGGACTCGACGTCTACGCACTCGAACCCACGACCGCGACGGCCGAGTTTCAGGACGAGATCGCCAGGGAGGCTGGGCTTTACGGAACGCACCACATCGGCGCGTCCACCGATCAGGCACAGGAGGCGATTGCAGCGGAGACGGTTCGTATCGTCGCGGAGTTCAAGAACACGGGGAAAGTGCCGAACGTCGTCAACCTGGCCCAGCGAACGCCCGCGACGCACCGGCTCGTCGTTCGTCACCTCGATCGGCCCGGCGTGCTCGCCGGTGTGCTCGATGCGATCAAGGCCGAGCAGATCAACGTTCAGGAGATGGAAAACATCGTGTTTGAAGGCGCGGCGGCGGCTGTCGCTCGCATCAATCTTGATAACGCGCCGTCGCAGGAGAGTCTGCGGAAGCTTGAAGCCGGCAACCCCGACATCATCGAGCTCGACTTGCTGAAGCTGGTATGAACACGTCCCTCATCACTGGCGCTTCGTCGGGCATCGGCGCCGCCTTTGCCAGAAAGCTCGCCGCTCGCGGACGCAACGTGTTGCTGATCGCGCGCTCCGAAGAAAAGCTGGTCGCGCTGTGCAACGAGATCGGCAGATTGAGCGGCATTCGCGCGGGGTACTTCGCGCTCGATCTGCTCAAGCCCGGCGCGGCAACCGAACTGATCGAGGAAACGCAGCGGCGCGGTCTCGTGATCGACATGCTCGTCAACAACGCGGGCGTCGGATCGATGGGCGAATTCGACAAGCTCGAGCTCGAGCTCGAACTGGAGATGATCGATCTGAACATCAAATCGCTCGTCGATCTGACGTACCGCTTTATCGGACCGATGCGCGAACGACGACAGGGAGCGATCATCAACGTCGCGTCAACTGCCGGGTTTCAGCCGGTGCCGTACATGGCGACTTACGCAGCCACGAAAGCCTTTGTCCTGTCGTTCTCGGAAGCGCTCTGGGAAGAGAACCGCGAGTCAGGCGTACACGTGATGGCGTTGTGTCCCGGCGTGACGGATACGAACTTCTTCGAGGCGTCGCGGATGAAGCGTCCGCCGATGCGCACGATCGAGACGGCGGAAGAGGTGGTTGACACTGCACTGCGCGCGTTGCGACATCGAAAAGCGAGCGTCATTTCCGGTTGGACCAACTGGTTTGCCATCGAAGCGGAGCGCTTTGTGCCGCGTTCCTTTGTAACGAAGATCGCCGGCAAAGCGCTGCGCTCGCAGATCGAGGAGTAGAACTTTTATTGGACACGGATTTTTACGGAGGTTGTCATGACCGAAAGGATTTTTAACTTTAGTGCGGGCCCGGCGGTGCTGCCGGTGCCGGTCCTGGAAGAAGCGCAGCGCGACATGTTGAGCCTGCCCGGCGTGGGAATGTCGGTGATGGAGATCAGTCATCGCTCGAAGACGTTCGACGAGATCATCCACCGCGCCGAGAGCGGCGTTCGTGAGTTGCTCAGTATTCCCGACAACTATCGCATCCTCTTCCTGCAAGGCGGCGCGAGTTTGCAGTTTTCGATGGTGCCGATGAACTTTCTCCCGGCGGACGGCAGCGCTGATTACATTCTGACCGGAAGCTGGGGCAAGAAAGCACTCAAGGAAGCAAAGCGAGTCGGCGCGGTGAACGTCGCTGCGACCATGGCCGACGGCGGCTTCACGCGCATCCCCGGCAACGACGAGATCAATCTCAGTCCGCAGGCCGCTTACGTTCACATCACCAGCAACGAAACGATCGAAGGCGTGCAGTGGAAACACGAGCCCGACACCGGTTCCGTTCCGCTCGTCGCGGACGCCTCGTCCGACATCCTCTCGCGCGCAATACCGGTCGAGAAGTACGGACTCATCTACGCGGGTGCGCAGAAGAACATCGGCCCCAGCGGCGTAACGCTCGTGATCATCCGCGACGATCTGCTGCAACGCATTCCGGACGGCCTGCACACGATGCTCGACTACCGCACGCACGTCGAAAACAACTCGCTCTACAACACGCCAAACACGTGGGGCATTTACATCATCAGTCTCGTCTGCAAGTGGATCAAAGACAAAGGCGGTATCGGCGGAATGGAGCGCGAGAACGACGAGAAAGCCCGGCTGATATACGACGCGATCGATGCGACCGATTTCTATCGCGGCCACGCGGACGCAGATGCTCGCTCGCCGATGAACGTCACGTTCCGTCTTCCGTCTGAAGATCTGGAAAAGAAGTTCGCCTCCGAAGCGACCGCGCAAGGTCTCGACGGGTTGAAGGGACATCGCTCGGTCGGCGGCATTCGCGCGTCGATCTACAACGCGTTTCCGCGCGCGGGCTGCGAGGCGCTGGTGTCGTTCATGAAAGAGTTTGAACGCAGGAATGGCTGACGGATCCGATCACCTCACGTTCACGATCGGACCGGATGATGTTGGCGTACGGCTCGACGCCTTTCTCGCGTCGCGAATCGAAGGCTGGAGCCGCGCGCGCCTGCAACGCCTCATCGAGAGCGAAGACGTTCTCGTCAACGGCAAACTCAGCAAGCCTTCGTACAAGCTTCGCGAACATGACGACGTCGAAGTCGAGCTCATCGCGCCTGCGGTGACGAGTTTCGCTCCGGAAGCGATACCGATCGACGTCGTCTACGAAGATGAGACGCTCCTCGTCGTAAACAAAGCCGCCGGTCTTGTCGTGCATCCGGCGGCGGGAATCCACTCCGGCACGCTCGCCAATGCACTCGCATATCATTTCCAGCAACTGCCGAACGCAGGCGACGTGCGGCCCGGGATTGTTCATCGACTCGATCGCGATACGTCGGGGTTGCTGGTCGTTGCGAAGACGGATGCCGCGCTCGAGAATCTTTCGGATCAGTTTCGCGCGCGTACGGTATTCAAGTCGTATGTCGCGCTGGTCCATGGAAGAGTCGCGACGGATGCGGGCCGCATCGATCAGCCGCTTGCGCGTGACCCGTCGAATCGGACGCGCATGGCGGTTCTGCGTGGCGGTCGCAGCGCGTTGTCGTTGTATCGCGTCAACCGGCGGTTCAATCGTTTTACGCTGCTCGACGTCGAGCTGAAGACAGGCCGCACCCACCAGATTCGCGTGCATCTCGCGTGGATCAAGCACCCGGTTGTTGCCGACGAAGTGTACGGCGCCGGCCGCGACAACACGATTCAGAACGCAAAATTGCGCGCGCACATTCGCAACCTCGGACGGCACTTTTTGCACGCCGAAAAGCTCGCCTTCACACATCCGCAAACCGGCGAGCGTGTACAGTTCCATTCTCCGCTCCCGCCGGAATTGTCCAGTCTGTTATCTGAAATTGAGAGTGAGGATGTTTAGGACGAAGGATCTCCCGCAAAGGCGCAAAGGCGCAAAGAAAGACTCTCTTGAACAGAACTGGCTCGGTTTCCACCTTTGCGCCTTTGCGCCTTTGCGGGAAACTGCTCTTACGGAATCGGCTCGAAGCGCCGCACCAGTTCCTTGAATCGCTCATCCGATCGCAAACCGTCGAACACCGGATCGATCCTGATCAGCACGAGCCCCGGATGCTTCGCCTGAAACGCTTCGTTCAGATAGTGAACCGCGCGTTCGTTATCTTTCAAACCAGCATAGATGATCGCGAAGTAGAGCCCGGTAATGTAGCGCCGCTGCGACAGCGCCTGTAACTTCGAAAGGATGTCCTGCGCTTCGGCGTTTCGTCCCGCCATCCCGTACGCAAACCCGAGCGACGCAGACACTTCCATTTCATCTTCGATAATCTGATTGGGTATCGGGCCTGCCGGCGGCGCTTTCAGCAGACTGCGCAACTCAGCGATCGCTTCGTTGTACATCCCTTTCTGCACGTAAGCGAGCGCGAGATAGTGTCGCACGACCCAGAAGTCGGGATCGCTTTGCAGCGTCACTTTGTATTTCGAGATGGCGTCGTCGTAGTTGTGTTCGTAGTACGAATATAGACCAGAGTTGGCGCCAATGATCGGCGACAACGGATCGAGCTGGTGCGCTTCCTCGATCTCCGCCTTCGCGCGATTGAACTTGCCCATCTGCATCAGGTACGACGCGTACCACTGATGCGCCGTCGCATACTCAGGCTTGAGCTTGAGCGCCTGTTGAAAGTCACTTTCCGCGCCGAGCCAGTCCCAGTCGTAAGCCAGCCGCACAAACGCACGCGACGTGTACGCCTCAGCCAGCGTCGGATCCGCGTCGACTGCTTTCTGCGCGGCGGCTTTCGCCTTCGGCATCTCGTCCGCCGGCCTGACGACGCCGATATCGCAAAGCAAAGCGTACGAATCGGCGAGGCCGGAAAACGCGAGCGCAAACGTCGGATCTTTCTCTTCCGCGCGTTTGAAATACTCGATACCGTTGCGGAAACCTTCTTCGTTGCGTTTGTTCCAGAAGTAGCGGCCTTTGAGATAGAGCTGATAC
>DASURS010000339.1:0-12080 GCA_036279935.1 Pyrinomonadaceae bacterium | reverse complement strand
ATCACTTATCGAGCACCAGGGCGCGTCAATCTGATTGGCGAGCACACCGACTACAACGCGGGCTTCGTCATGCCCGCGGCGATCGATCGCTCCGTTTTCGCTGAAATCTCCCCGCGCGAAGATCGCAAACTCCAACTCATTTCCGAGAACTTCGAAGACCAGGTCGAGATTGATCTCGACGACGCGAACCTCGCTGCGCGCAATCATTGGAGCGACTATCCGATCGGCGTCGCCGTGATGCTCGAACGCGCCGGTCATCGACTGCGCGGCGCGCGTCTCCAACTCCGCAGCGACGTGCCGATCGGTTCGGGCCTGAGCTCGTCCGCCGCCGTCGAAGTCGCGACTGCGACCGCCCTGATCGGCAATTCCAACATCCACGTCGATCGCAAAGAGTTGGCGCTGTTATGTCAGAAAGCGGAGAACGAGTTTGTCGGCGCGCGCGTCGGCATCATGGACCAGTTTATCGCGTTGTTCGGCGAGGCTGAGCGAGCGTTGATGCTCGACTGCCGTTCGCTCGAATACAAGCTCCTGCCATTGCGGTCACCAATCCGGCTGGTCGTTTGCAACACGATGGTGAAGCACGCGCTGGCATCGAGCGAGTACAACACGCGCCGCGCGCAGTGCGAAGCAGGGGTGAAACATCTCGCGCAATTCATCCCCGATGTGACCGCGCTTCGTGACGTTACCTACGAACAGCTCGAACAATACGGGCGCGATCTGCCGGAAGTCGTCTATCGTCGTTGCCGTCACGTCATCACGGAAAACGCGCGCGTCTTGTCGGCCGCGGACGCGTTGGACCAGCACGAACTGGACCGCTTCGGCGAGTTGATGGCCGAATCGCATCGCAGTTTGCGCGACGATTACGAAGTGAGCTCGTCGGAGCTCGATCTGATGGTCGAACTTGCGAGCAAAGTTGAAGGTGTGTACGGTGCAAGGATGACAGGCGGCGGTTTTGGCGGTTGTACGATCAACCTCCTCAACGCCGATCACGTCGAAAATTTCAAGCGCGTTGTCGCTGAAGGGTACGAACAAGGTACAGGGTTGAAGCCCGAGATCTACATCTGCGAGGCTTCAAAGGGGGCAGAACAGATCGAATTATGAAACTCATCATTCTGGCGGCGGGTTACGCCACGCGTCTCTATCCACTGACACTCAATCAACCAAAGCCATTGCTGGAGGTCGCCGGCAAACCGATGCTGGAGCACGTGCTCGACAATATCTCCACCGTCGACGAAATCGACCATGCTTACATCGTCACGAACCAAAAGTTCGCCGGCCACTTCGAGCGCTGGGCCGAAAGTTACAAGCGTCCGAACCTGAAGTTCGGGTTCACCATCGTCAACGATCAAAGCACCGACGATTCGAATAAACTCGGCGCGATCGGCGACATGCATCTCGTCATGACGAAACACGCGATCGACGACGGCGTCATCGTCGTCGGCGGCGATAACCTCTTCAGCGAAGATCTCGCCGGCTTCGGCGACTATTGCCGCGAAAAGAACTCGCCCGTAACCGCCGTCTACGACGTCGGCGATCTCGAACAGATCAAGAAATACAACGCCATCGATATCGACGACGAGGGACGCATCACGTTCTTCGAAGAAAAGCCCGCGCATCCGAAGAGCACACTGACGGGCATCGCGCTCTACTACTACCCGCAAACAGCGCTGCCTTTGATTCACCAGTACATCGAGGAGGGGAACAACCCGGACCAGCCGGGCCGGTTGGTCCAATGGTTGTATCCGCGCGTCCCGTTCTACACCTGGAAAGTGCCGGGCCTGTGGTACGACGTCGGCTCGCTCGAAACGCTCGAGGAAGCAAATCGCGTGTTTGGCAAACTTCGGAAAGACTAAGTGTGACCAGAAAACATTTCGGCATTGGACCAGAAGGCGAAGACGTCTACCTCTACACGCTCTCGAACAAGAACGGCGTCGCAGTATCGATCACGAACTACGGCGGCGCGATTACGTCGATCATGGCGCCCGATCGCCACGGCGTATTCGGCGACGTCGTGCTCGGCTACGAGACGCTCGACGATTACGTGAAGTACCCGCGCTATTTCGGCGCACTGATTGGACGATCTGCAAACCGCATCGCGCGCGGGAAGTTTTCGCTGAACGGCGTCGAGTATCAGCTCGCGCAGAACAACGGCGCCAACCATCTTCACGGCGGCAACAAAGGATTCGATAAGCGCGTGTGGAACGCCGAGGAGACCGATTCGGGTTTACACCTGAAACTTTTCAGTAAAGACGGCGAGGAGAACTATCCGGGAAACCTCAACGTCGACGTGACTTACTCATTGAACGACGAGAACGAACTGCGCATCGAGTATCACGCGACGACCGACAAAGACACGATTGTCAATCTCACGAATCACGCGTATTTCAATCTCGCCGGCAGCGGGACGATTCTCGATCACGAGTTGACGTTGAAAGCCGGCAGCTTCACGCCGGTTTCCGAAGACTTGATTCCCACAGGCGAGATTAAGGCCGTTGAAGGTACGCCGATGGACTTCCGAAAAGCGCGCACGGTCGCGCCCGGCGGCTACGATCACAATTTCGTGCTCAACGATTGGCAACCGGGAGTGATGAGATCTGTGGCGCGTTTGCGCGAACCGAAGTCAAGGCGCGTGATGGAGGTGCTCACAACGCAGCCGGGAATGCAGTTTTATTCCGGTAACTTTCTCGATGGGAGTATTGTCGGGAAGGGCGGGGTGGCATATCAAAAATATGCGGCGCTGTGTTTGGAGACTCAGCACTTTCCCGATGCGCCGAACCATCCGAACTTTCCGTCAACCGTGCTGCGGCCGGGCGAGACTTACGAACACGTGACCGTCTATAAGTTCACCACGGAGTAGGATGTCGAGCTTCGTACTCTGCGATCTTATCTTCGTGACGCAGCGTGAGGCCGACGTCGTCAAGTCCTTCCAACAGACAGTACCGCTGAAACTCACCAACGGTAAAAGGAATTGAAAGACGTCCGGGATCTTCGATCGTTCGGGTTTCGAGATCGACCGTCAGCTTGTAACCTTCCTGCTGCTGCGCGCGCCGCATAATACCGCGCACCTGGTCCTCGCCCAACACGATCGGAAGCATTCCGTTCTTGAAACAGTTGTTGGCGAAGATGTCGGCGAAAGACGGCGCGATGATCACGCGAAAGCCGTACTCGCCAAGCGCCCACGGCGCGTGCTCGCGCGACGAGCCGCAGCCGAAGTTTTTGTCCGCCACGAGAATCGACGCGCCGGCGTAACGCGGTTCGTTGAGCACGAACGATGGATTGAGAACGCCGTCCGACGTGTAGCCCCAGTCGTAAAAGAGAAACTCGCCGAAGCCCGTTCGCTCGATCCGTTTCAAGAACTGTTTCGGAATGATCTGATCGGTGTCGACGTTCGCGCGATCGAGCGGCGCGACCAGTCCGGTGTGTTGGCGAAAAGCGTTCATTGTTTTTGAGATCTCAGATCTGAGATCTGAGATTTAAGATTTAAACTCCCAGTCTCTCACGTCGGTGAAGTGTCCTTTGATCGCCGCGGCCGCGGCCATCATCGGACTGACGAGATGCGTGCGGCCGCCGCGTCCCTGTCGACCTTCGAAGTTTCTGTTGCTCGTTGACGCGCAGCGCTCGCCGGGTTGCAGGATGTCGGCGTTCATCCCTAAACACATCGAACATCCTGCTTCGCGCCATTCGAACCCGGCTTCGCTAAAAATCCGATCGAGACCTTCACGCTCCGCTGCTTTCTTCACGTCCTGCGAACCGGGCACGACCATCGCACTCACCGACGAACTGATGCGATAACCCTTCACGACGCGCGCAGCGGCGCGAAGATCCTCGATCCTGGCATTCGTACATGACCCGATGAACGCGCGATCTATCGTGATTTCCTGAATACTCGTCCGCGGCGTGAGCGCCATGTATTCGAGCGCGCGCTCCGCGGCCTGTCGATCCGCGGTGGTGGTGGCCTCGGCTGGATCGGGTACGAAACTCGTTACCGGCGCGACCATGCCGGGGCTCGTGCCCCACGTTACGAACGGTTCGAGCCTCGAAGCGTCGATCTCGATGCCGCGATCGAACGCGGCGTCATCGTCACTTGCCAGTGTTCGCCAGTGATTGACTGCGTTTTCCCACGCGACGCCGGATGGTGCGAAGCGGCGTCCTTTCAGATAAGCGAATGTTGTTTCGTCAGGCGCGATCATGCCGGCGCGCGCGCCTGCTTCGATGCTCATGTTGCACAGCGTCATGCGGCCTTCCATCGAAAGCGCGCGAATGGCGTCGCCGGTGTATTCGATCACGTATCCGGTCGCGCCGTCGGCGCCGATTTGACCGATGATTCCGAGCGCGAGGTCTTTCGCAGTCACGCCTTCGGAAAGCAAGCCGCGCGCATGAACTTTCATCGCGCGCGGCTTGTTCTGGGGGAGACACTGCGTGGCGAGCACATGCTCGACTTCGCTCGTGCCGATGCCAAATGCGAGTGAGCCAAACGCGCCGTGCGTGCTTGTGTGACTGTCGCCGCAGACGATCGTCATGCCGGGTTGCGTTAAGCCGAGTTCCGGGCCGATGACGTGGACGATGCCTTGTTCGGGGGAGTGGATGTCGAATAACTGCACGTTGAAGTCGCGGCAGTTTTGACGCAGAGTTTCGATTTGTTTGGCGGCGGTTGCGTCGGCGATGGGGACGCTGCGTTCGGTGGTTGGGACGTTGTGATCCACCGTGCCGAATGTTCTATCCGGCCGGCGCACCTTGCGTCCTGCTTGTCTTAGGCCGTCGAATGCCTGTGGAGATGTGACTTCGTGAATCAGGTGGAGGTCGATGTATATCAGCGCCGGTTCCCCCTCCACTTCCCGAACCACGTGCGCTTGCCAGAGTTTATCGAATAACGTTTTTCCCATTCATTGACCTAAACAGCGTGATACGCGTAACGCCTATCGGCAATTTCCGTGACGGCTTCGCAGATCACTTCACCCATTTCAGCGGTCGGCGTCACATGATTTCCGGACGCGATGTCGGCAGTCCGATAACCAGCCTCGAGCACGTGCTGGATCGCGCGCTCGATATCACTCGCCTCCTGCTCGAGGTTCGCCGAATACCGCAACATCATCGCCGCCGACGCAATCGCGCCACACGGATTCGCAATGCCTTTACCCGCAATGTCCGGCGCGGAACCGTGCACCGGCTCATACAGCCCAACCTCACCACCAATCGTCGCCGATGACAACATTCCCAACGACCCGGTGATCACCGCCGCCTCATCCGAAAGTATGTCGCCAAACAAGTTCTCCGTTAACACGACATCAAACAGCCGCGGATTCGCGATCAAATGCATCGCACACGCATCAACGTAAAGATGATTAAGCGTCACATCAGGATAATCCGCCGCGACACGCGTCACCGTCTGCCGCCAGAGTTGCGACGTCTCGAGCACGTTCGCTTTATCGACCGACGTGACTTTCCCCCGCCGCTTACGCGCCGCCTCAAACGCCACGCGCGCAACACGCTCGATCTCTTCGACTGAATAGACCATCGTGTTATGCGCGACCTCATTCGAAAAACCCCTCGGCTCGCCAAAATACAGCCCGCCAAGTAACTCTCTGACAAACAAAATGTCCGCCCCGCAAACGACCTCCGCCCGCAAGGGCGAACAATCGGCAATCATCGGATAAGACATCGCCGGACGAAGGTTCGCATAACCACCAAGCGCGCGCCGCAACAGCAACAACCCCGCCTCGGGCCGCTGATTCGCAGGCCCGTGATCGTATTCAGGCGCGCCAACCGCACCCAGCAACACCGCATCACTCGCAAGACACGCATCGAGCGTCTGTCGCGGCAACGGCGAACCAAATTGTCGAATCGCCGTCCCCCCAATCGCGTGCTCTTCAAATTCGAACCAATGCCCGTTAATCGCAGCGACGGCTTGCAGCACGCGCACCGCTTCCGTCGTCACTTCCGGACCAATCCCGTCACCCGGCAGAACTGTAATACGTAATCTCATTTCCGTACCTCTTTTAAGCCGCCGCGCCCACCGCGGTATTGATCAATGAAATCAGATCCTGGTCGTAAATGCGTTTCTTGCGATCCGCCAATTCTGTGAACCGCGCGTACGCGACGTCCAACTCGGACGTGCTGACGTCGTAGCCAAGCTCCATGTAACGCAGCGACAACGCGTGACGCCCGGAATGCTTCCCGAGCACGAGCGAGTTCGCCGGTACGCCGACCGATTCCGGCGTCATGATCTCATAGCACAACGGGTTGTTGATGACGCCGTGCTGGTGAATCCCCGCCTCGTGCGCAAACGCGTTGCGCCCGACGATGGCCTTATTCGGCTGGACCTCAAATCCCACGATACTCGACAGCAACTGGCTCGCCGGATAGAGCTGCTGCGTCACGATATTTGTTTCGAACGGCAGACGATCAGCGCGCACGTGCAGCGCCATCACGATCTCTTCGAGCGACGCGTTGCCGGCACGTTCGCCGATGCCGTTGATCGTACATTCGATCTGCCTTGCGCCTGCTTCGATCGCGGCCAGACTGTTCGCCACTGCCAGTCCGAGATCGTTGTGACAATGCACGCTCACGATCACGTCGCGATCGCGGACGACGCGCTCGATCACCTGCTCGACCAGATACTTGTACTCCGTCGGCGTCGTGTAGCCAACAGTGTCCGGCACATTCAACACTGACGCGCCGGCGTCGACGGCTGTGTCCAACACCTCGCACAGGTAGTCGATGTCGCTGCGCGTGGCGTCTTCCGCCGAAAACTCGACGTCGTCGGCGTAATTGCGCGCTTGTTGGACCGCGCGACGGGTCATGTCGATCACTTCCGCGCGTGTCTTCTTCAGTTTGTGTTCGAGATGGATGTCGGAGGTGGCGCAGAAAGTGTGGATACGCGGGCGCGCGGCGCGGGCCAGGGCCTCGGCGGCGCGGGCCACGTCCTGTTCCGCGGTCCGGCAGAGCGCCGCGACCTGGACCTTGCGGCAACGAGCAGCCACGGCCTTGACCGCCGCAAAATCACCGTCAGAAGCGATGGGAAACCCGGCCTCGATGATGTCGACGCCCAATTGCTGAAGCACTTCGGCCATCCGCAGCTTCTCGCCGAGGTCCATCGAGCATCCGGGCGATTGCTCGCCGTCGCGCAATGTCGTGTCGAAAATGCGGATTCTGTTTTGCGGCATAGGGTTTTCCTCCTTCGGGTAGGAAAAACGAAGCCAGAATGCTAAAGTCTGCCACCGTGAAAGTCAAAGTTATTATCTTTATAGAAAGATAAGAATTTATGATACGATAACGCGGCCTTGCCGGTTTGATAACCCAGTTCCATTTGCCATTTTCCATTTGCCATTTGTCATTTGTCATTTTGGGGCAGCCTTTTAAATGACAAATGGAAAATGACAAACGGAAAATGGAAAATGACCCGGAGGACCATTGGACGTTAACCAGCTCGAGGTGCTCATCGCGGTGGCCCGTGAGCAGAGCTTTTCACGCGCCGCTCAGTCTCTACACCGGACCCAACCCGCAGTCAGCCAGGCGATTCGCCGGCTCGAAGCAGAGCTCGGCGAGGCGCTGTTCGATCGCTCGTCGAAAGACGGCACGCTTACCGCCGCCGGCCGCGTGCTCTACGATTTCGCCGAGCAGATGCTCAACCTGCGCCAGGGCGCGCATCGCGCGATCCGCGAACTCAAAGACCTGCAACACGGCAAACTCGCGCTCAGCGCGAACGAGTACACCGTGATGTACCTGCTGCCGGTGCTCACCGTTTTTCGCGCGCGGCACCCGCACATCAAGGTCGAAGTGAAACGAAGTCTGGCGAGTAGGATTGCTTCGGAAGTGTTGGGCCGTGGAGTCGAGATCGGCGTCGTGTCGTTCAAGCCGGCGGACCAGGCGATTGCGTCAGTGGCCGCGATGAGCGACGAACTGGCGTTGATCGTCGCGCCGTCTCATCCGCTCGCGGTGAAAGAGCTGGTGTCGGTGCGCGAGCTCGGCGCGGAGTCGTTCATCGCGCACAACGTGCCGTCGCCGTATCGCGAACGGGTAGTCCGGACGTTCGAGAAGTACAAGACGCCGCTCAACATCGCGATGGAGATGCCGACGCTCGAATCGATCAAGCGGCTGGTGGAACAGGAAATCGGCGTGGCGCTCGTGCCGCGTTTGACGGCGCAGATCGAGATCGAACGTGGACAACTCGTTGCGCTCGCCGTGAAGGAGATGCGACTCGAGCGGAAGCTACAGTTGATCTATCGCAAAGGCGCGACGCTCTCGCACGCCGCGAAAGCGTTTCTCAGAGTGGCTAAAGCCTCCTAACGGCCTGGGACCGACGCGATCCGGCGCGCGTATTCGTCAAATAATCCGAGGTAATAAAGTCGCGTCAGCTCTTTTTCGAGCGATGGATCCTGCTTCACGCGCGCGCGAATCTCGCGAAATATTTTCTCTTTGATCCAATAGCCATTGCTGTAGCGCTCGCCGATTGACGACGCATTCGCGAGCTTGTCGATCTCGGGCGTCGTCAGCCCGCGACGCCAGGCCGCGCGATAGACCGTCAGCGCTTCCTGGAACGACTGATTCGCCATCGTCGTGAAGATCGCATTTAGTCCCTGCCAGCCCTGCTTGTGCGTGTCGATCAGCGGAACGACGTCCGGATGCGGCGTTGCCGCCGTGCGATAATCGAGCAACGACACCTTCAAATCGATCGTGCGATCGCCGTCGTAGTCGTATTCGATCGTATCGAGAAATCCATTCTTGTCCGTGTCGGTGTACTTCACGACTTCCTCGACTCTCGGCGCGTTCGGCTTTGGCGACGGTGTCTTGTTGCCCCCGTGAAACTCGGCGTTCTTATCGACGGTCCACGCGCCCCACTCCGCGCCCGCGAGATGCAGCTTGCGATCGAACACGCCGATGTAAAGCTTTCCGCCGCCGGAATTGTCTTCGTCAAACTCGCCGCGGTCGCCGCGTGAATCGGCTTGCGGATGGCCATCGATCCCGGGACGCTGGTCGGGCGCGGCCATATCCATCTCGGCGTAGTTGCTGCGACGCCAGCGCTTCGTCGAGTAGAGATCGATGTCGTGCGGCCCGCCGAACCCGTGCATCGGGTAGTACATCTCGACGCGTTCCCAGCGATGATCGTCGTCGTCTTCGTCGAACACGAAGTAGACGGTTTTCCAACCGGCGGTGAAGAACGCGTCGTAGCTCTTGTCGTGCGGCATGTAGAGCAGCTCGTCGAGCTTGCGCCAGTTGTTTGACTCGAAGCAGCCGTCGAACTTCGGATTACCTTTGAGCGCGGGATACTTGTGGACCATCGTGCGATACGGAATGCCGGGACCGCCCGAGCCGCGCAGCGACATGTCATAGTCGGTTTCGTTTCCTTTGGTCGAGTCGTTGTCTAGATCGAACGTGACGAACGCTTCGCTGAGCACGCCGGACAGGTTCGTCATGCCTTTCGCGTCGAGGTTGGGAACGGGGTCGAGCCAGCGCATGGCCATCTCGCTGACGCCGTCGTTGTCGAAGTCGAAGAACGCGAACGGGTTTTCCCAGTTGAGACGTGGATCGGGAAGCGACTGCGGCGGTCGATGAACTTTCAGAAAGATCGAGTTGCCGTTGTAGTCGGGAAGCCAGTCGGTCTTGTCGGTGTAACCCCAGTTATCGTTGCCGAAGTCGTACGTCTGCCAGTCGAGCCAGCCGAGCACGCCGTCTTTTTCGACGTCGATGAAGACCATCCAGTGCGACTCGCCGGCGTCCCACTTACCGTTGGACCACTCGCGTCCCTGGGTGGCGAAGGCTTGCAGATCGGCGCGGCCGTCGCCGTCGTTGTCGGCCCATTTGATGTTGATATCGAGGGCGCTGTCGTAGATTCCGTCGCCGTTTTTATCGATCTGCATGACGTCGGCGACCTGATCGCCGCGCGTGTCAGTCGGGAGCATGTCGCCGTTCTCGTCGAGCCAGCGCACGCGTTTTCCGTTCCACCATCGTTCGAGAATGTCAGGCTTGGCGTCGCCGTTGATGTCGAGACGCACAATCTCATCGGACGGCGTCGCCGACTTGAGCGCCGTCCTGCGCAGATCCGGAACGCTCTGCGCCACCACCGCAGGCGCGACTACGACGATGAAAACGAGAAGGGGCAACAAACGATGTCGCAACATGGGGACGGCTTATAGCACCCGGCGTTTGAACGTGGCAAGCGAGTCGTTTGAGCGACTCGTTGAGATTTGTTGTGAGAACATGAGGCTAATAGGTTTTGCGCAGTGAGAGTATTTAGTTGCGGCTCACCAGAAAAACATCCCAAGCCCAACGCCCTACTTGAGCGGCTTTGCTGTCCTTAATTCTGGCTCTGTACCGGAACTGATTGCCGTACTCATCTGTTTTCTTTGATAAGTTGTAATCAAGGTCAATGCTTGCTACACCGAGCGAGCCGAGCGTATGCAGTTCCCACACTTCCGAGATGCCATTGTGATTCGTGTCCTGCCGCAGTCGTAACGATGTAAATATGGTGTCCCTCGCATCAATCACCCCGTCATTTGTGCCGCCATTTTCCGACTTGTCGTATTCCGCCAATGCGAGAAAGCCGTTGCGAAAAGTCTCCGGCACTGGTTCTGGTTGGGTTGTGAAATTACCGAACAATTCTGTCCCATTGTCGATAGCGCCGTTGTTGTTACGGTCCAAGGTTAGCCAGGCGTCGTCGGAACCCGGCGAAGTCCATGCCAGCCGCAACACTCTTCCGTTACCTGAAATGTCAAACTCGACGCCGTGTGCAGCATCTGTGAGGTTAAAACCATTCCCACTTACATCCACCAGAATCGGTGAGCTTGGTGTGCAGCAGCCCTCCCGGCCCAAACCCGAATATCCGTCAGGACAACCACCAGTCTCCCGATAAGTACAGGGATCTCGTGGCAAACAATCCCACCCGCAGGCTTCAAGGTTACAAGCTTGAGGACATGGACTTGGACAATAGACGTAATCAACCGATGCGTTATCCGCGGCCAGTGGACCACCGGTGTTGAAGCTCGGATCCAGCGAATGTCCTCCCATAATCGAGCACGTGCCGGCAGGGGAGTCAGTGCAGTTATTGCTAAATAAACAATCGTTTAAATCAAAAGTTGTCCAATTTCGTGTAGAGCACTACCGAACTTCGGTACTTAAGCCAGTAAATTTTCGCAAATCCAATCGCTGACTCTGCTATTCTGTTCGGGCGAGCAAGGCCCGCCTTAGTCTCACGAAATCAAAACAAAGGCCCGGTAGTGATGGAACAGAACGAATTTGTAAGCCTCGTTGAGGGGCTCGAAGCGTATGCAAGGGAGCATCCGGCTGCGTACAAGTTCCGCGTCGGCATGCTCGCTGCCCTTGGTTACGTCATGCTGCTCGGAACCGTCCTCGTGGTGCTGTTGCTCATTGGCGTTTGCCTCTTCTTCGGAGCGGTGAACTTCGTCGTCATTAAGTTCTTGATCATTCCGATTGGCTTTGCCGCGGTGATCTTGCGTTCGATGTGGGTGAAGTTTCCGAAACCAGAGGGGCATCGATTGGCCCAGGCCGATGCGCCGCGACTGTTCGAGGTCATCCAGCGAATCAGGATCGCCACCAAGGGACCGAAAGTTCATAAGGTGCTTCTGACAGGCGACTTCAACGCCTCGATCGTGCAACGCCCGCGGCTGGGCATACTCGGCTGGCAGGAGAACTACCTGATGGTCGGACTGCCGATGCTGAACGCGCTTTCTCCCGACGAGATGCGCGCGATCATTGCTCACGAGTTCGGCCACCTGTCGGGCCAGCACGGCACGTTTTCGGCGTGGATCTATCGCGTTCAACAAACGTGGGTGCAGGTGTTGCACAACATGCAGCAAAATCAGCGCTACGGAACAGAGTTGTTCGAACGTTTCTTCAACTGGTACTCGCCGTACTTCTCCGCCTACTCGTTTGTGCTCAACCGCGCGACTGAACTCGAAGCGGATCGTTATTCGGTCATCCTGGCGGGCCGGCAAAACGCGGCGCGCGCGCTGATCAATTCGGAGTTGAAGCAGCGAGCACTCGACGCTGAACACTGGCCTGAGTTTTTCTATGGCGCCGACACGCGACCCGACCCGCCCGAGAAGATATTCAGCGTGATGCTC
>DASURS010000338.1:0-9197 GCA_036279935.1 Pyrinomonadaceae bacterium | reverse complement strand
CAAGGCAGGCAAGCTCGCTGAAGCTGCTCGTGAGTTTGAAAGCGAGCTGGCGTTGAACCCGAATGACCTCGAAGCGAAGTATCACCTGGCGTTCGTCGTGTTGGCCCAACAGCAGACCGAGCGCGGGTTGAAGCTGATGCGCGAGGTGGTGCAGGAGCGGCCCGACTTCGCCGACGCTCGTTACGAGCTGGGCAAAGCGTTGCTGCAAAAAGGCGACGTCAAAGGCAGCGTCGAGAGTTTGGAGATTGCGGCGCGGCTCAAACCCGATCAGGCGCACGTGCATTACCAGCTCGGACGCGCGTACATCGCTGCCGGACGCAAAGCCGAAGGTGAAAGCCAGCTCGAGATCTCGCGCGAGCTGAAGGAAAAGGCCCGTAACAAAGAGAATCCGTGAAATCCGTGTCCCCCTATGACCCTGCAAATACTTCTTCTGCTCGCCATTCAGTTCACTGACATCACCGCCTCGGCCGGCATCACGTTCAAACACGTCGCCTCTCCGGACAAGCGATACATCGTCGAATCGATGAGCGGCGGAGTCGCGTTGATCGACTACGACAACGACGGCGATCTCGACATCTACTTCGTCAACTCGCTGACTGTCGATCTCGTCAAGTCAAAAGGCAAAACGCGGAGCGAGCTTTATCGCAACGACGGCAGCGGCAAGTTCACGGACGTTTCGGCGAAAGCTGGCGTGGGCGACATCGGCTGGGGCATGGGCGCCGCCGTTGGTGACTACAACAACGACGGCTTCGAAGACATTTACGTCACGTGTCTCGGTCCGGATCATCTGCTGAAGAACAACGGCAACGGCACGTTCAGCGACGTCACGGACAAAGCCGGAGTGAGCGATCCGCGTTGGACCACCGGCGCTTCGTTCGTCGACTACGATAACGATGGGGACCTCGATCTGTTCGTCTCGAACTACGTCGATTTCGACATCAACAACCTGCCGGAGTTCGGTAAAGGCCAGACGTGCCAGTACAAATCCGTCCCCGTGCAGTGCGGTCCGCGCGGGCTCAAAGGCGCCGGCGATTCGCTCTTTCGCAACAACGGCAACGGCACGTTCACGGAGGTTTCCAAACAGGCTGGCGTTGCGGATCCGATGGGCTTCTACGGTCTCGGAGTTATCACGAGCGACTTTGACGACGACGGGCTGATCGACATCTTCGTCGCCAACGACTCGACTCCCAATTTTCACTATCGCAACAAAGGCAACGGCACGTTTGAAGAGATCGGGTTCAACGCCGGCACCGCCGTGAACGAAAACGGCAGCGAGCAGGGAAGTATGGGCGCGACCGCCGGCGACTACGATCACGACGGCAAGCTCGACATCTTCATCACCAACTTCGCCGACGAGTACAACACGCTCTATCACAACGATGGCGCAAACTCGTTTACCGACATTTCATACTCAGCGAAGATCGCGGCCGTGAGTCTGCCGTACGTCGGTTGGGGAACGAAGTTCTTCGACTACGACAACGACGGCTGGGTCGATCTCTTTGTCGTCAACGGTCACGTCTACCCGCAACTGCCGAACTATCGTCAGGGCCGTCTGTTGCACCGAAACAATCGCGACGGCACGTTTACTGAAGTGTCGGGGCAGTTTGGCGCACTGCTGACGGAGCTGCGCGCGAGTCGCGGCGTTGCGTTCGGCGATATCGACAACGATGGCGACGTCGATCTCGTCATCGGCGACCTCGATGGTGCACCGCAAGTGCTCCGGAACGACGGTGGAAACGCGAATAACTCGATCTTGATCAAGACCGTCGGCGTGAAGAGCAATCGCAGCGGCATCGGCGCGCAGGTGAAGGTCGTTTCCGGCGACCTGTCGCAGGTTGACGAAGTGCGTAGCGGCGACAGTTACATCTCGCAGAGCGACTTGCGGTTGCACTTCGGTCTCGAGCAACGGACGAAGGTCGATCTGATTCAAGTGCGCTGGCCGAGCGGCGCCGTGGACAGAGTGACAAACGTCGGCGCCAATCGCATCGTGACCATCAAGGAAGGGCAGGGTAAGATTGCTGAGTTGCCGCTCAATAAATAACGCTCGCTCAATATCGTGTTGTTGTTAAAGACACTTCTGCTTTCAATCGTCTTATGCGTGGCGCAGGGCGCTGATGTGGTCCCGAGCCTTGAACGCGCCGCCGCACTCATTCGCGAAAACCGCATCGTCGAAGCCGAACGGATACTCGTTCCCCTTTCTCGCACTTCACCGAAAGATCCGGTCGTGCTGAATCTCCTCGGCACGATTCGCGCGAAACAAAGCCGGCTCGCCGAAGCCGAGACGCTGTTTTTGCAAGCACTGCGAAACGACGAGAAGTTTACGGGCGCGCGGCTCAATCTCGCGTACCTCTATCTGCTGCGGCGCGCGCCTGACAAGGCGATCGTTCAGTTGAAAGAGATACTGCGTTACGAGCCGGGCAACGTCGAAGCGGCGCAGAAGCTTCCGGAGCTGCTGTTGGCCCAGGGGAAGTTTGATGAGTGCATGGCGATGATCGAGAAGCAACGTGCGGCGGGCGCGGTCCCTGCCGAGTTGCTGGTTGTGCTCGGCGACGCTTATCTCGCAAAAGGTTCGGTTGCGGAAGCGGAGCCCGTCTACTTAGTCGCGCTTGAAGGCCGGCTCGACAATGCCGGCGCGCTGCTCGGGTTGGCCCAGGTGTCGCTGGCGAAAGGCGAGCTGCGCGCGGCGTCGATCTTTTTGGGGCGTGTTGCGACACTCACCGCCGACTCCACGTCGCCTGAGTTTCTCTACAAGTTTGCGATGGTCGCATTGCGCGCGGGCGTAGTCGATGCGGCGAAGCCGGCGCTGGAAAAAGCGTTGAAGCTGCGGCCCGATGAGCCGTCGTACGTTCTCGCACTCGGAGTGGCGTGGCTGAGTCGCGGAGATCTGTTCGAGGCCGAGAAACTGTTTCGCCGCTTGATTGCGATTCAACCGAACAGCGCGATTGGCCAGCTTCATCTCGGTTACGTTCTGCTCAATCAGAAGAAATACCGGGAGGCGCGAGTGTGGCTCGAAAAGAGCGCGCGCTCGCCCAATGCCATTCCCGAGGTCTACTACTATCTCGGCCTCGTGGCCCAGGAGCAGAACGACGACGTCAACGCGATCCCGTTGTTTGAGAAAGCGGTGCAGAAACTGCCGTCGTACGTACACGTGCGTGTCGCGCTCGGCTCGAGCTACATGAAGTTGAGAAATTACACGCGCGCACGCGAGGAGTTGGAGACTGCGGTGAAGCTCGATCCCGACGAGCCGAAGGCGCACTACAACCTCGCGTTGCTGTATGCGCGACTGAAAGATCCGGCGCGCGCGCAGGAAGAGATGAAGATCATCGACCGGCTCAAAGCGAAAGGCGTGACGACGGACGGCGTCGTCGTGCTGCCGCCAATCTCGCCTCCCCGGTGAGCATTTTGTTCCCGCAAAGGCGCAAAGACGCAAAGGAGTCGTATAAAAACTTTGCGTCTTTGCGCCTTTGCGGGAAATGAAGAGGTTCAGGTTTGTGTAAAGTCGCAACTTGTATTTTGCTCTGTCTGATCGCCATGAGTGGCCTGGCGCAAAGGTCAGTGCGTCCCACTGCGCGTGTGCCGGTCACGTTCGAGGAGGTGCCACCGCAGTCGAGCAAGATCACCTGGACGCACAACAACGCTCAGTCGCCCGATCGGCAACTGCCGGAGACCGTCGGCGCAGGCTGTGCGTTTTTCGACTACGACAACGACGGATGGATGGACGTCTACTTCGTGAACAGTGGCCCATCGGATTTCTTTGTTCCCTCAACACCGCTGAAGAACGGGTTGTTTCGCAATAACGGAGACGGGACGTTTTCCGATGTCACTGATAAAGCGGGAGTCGCCGGTGGTAAGTTCGGCATGGGCGTCGCCGCCGCTGATTACGACAGTGACGGCAACGTCGATCTTTACGTCACGAACTACGGGCCGAACATTCTCTATCGCAACAACGGCAACGGCACGTTCAGCGAAGTAACCGGCAAAGCCGGCGTTGGCACGACAGGATGGTCCACGTGCGCGACCTGGTTCGATTTCGACAACGATGGGAAGCTCGATCTTTTTGTTTCCAGCTTCGTCTTTTACGACAAGTCGCAGAACCCGCTTTGCACCGATGCGACGTTGCAGCGCCGCTACTACTGCGTGCCTCGATTGTTCAAGCCGATGCCGTCGCGACTGTTTCGCAATAAGGGCGACGGGACGTTTCAGGATGTGAGTCGTGAATCTGGTATCGCCGGCCATCCGGGTAAGTCGTTTGGCGCAGTCGCGACGGACGTCAACAACGATGGGCTGATGGACCTGTTCGTTGCCAACGACACGATGCCGAATTTTCTGTTTCTGAATAAAGGCAAAGGGAAGTTTGAAGAGATCGGGCTCGCCGCCGGTGTCGCGTACGGTGAAGCCGGGCGGCCACGTTCGGGAATGGGCGTCGACTCAGTGGATTACGATGCTGACGGCTGGCAGGACTTGTTCGTCGCCAATATCGATCAGGAGTTCTTCAGTCTGTATCACAACGAGCACGAGTTGATCTTCACGGACCAGCCGGGTGAGATTGCGCCTGCGACGCAGTTGCTGAGTGGTTGGGGGCTCAAGTTTTTCGACTACGATAACGACGGCGATCCGGATCTCTTTCTCGTCAACGGCCATCCGGACGACATGATCGAGTCGCGCGTCCCGCGCGTCAGGCACAAAGAGCCGTTGCTGCTGTTTGAGAACACGGGCCGCGCGTTCAAAGACGTGAGCGCGAAAGCCGGCGCCGTGTTCGCGAAGATGTTTTCCGGGCGCGGGATGGCGCTCGGTGATTTCGACAACGACGGCGATTACGATGTGCTGACTTCTAACAACGGCGAAGCGCCGCTGTTGCTGCGAAACCAGGGCGGGAATCGAAACAACTGGATCGGGCTGCAGCTCGTGGCGACGGCGAGCAATCCCGAAGCAGTCGGGGCGATCATCACGTGGCAAGCCGGTGGCGTGAAGCGAAGCCGGTTGAAGACTGGCGGCGGCAGTTATCTCTCGTCGCACGATCCTCGCGAGATTCTCGGGATCGGGACGGCTGCGAAGATCGACTCGATCGAGATCCGTTGGCCCAGCGGGAAGATCGACAAGCTTGCTAACCTGCCGCTGAACAAGTATGTGAAGGTTGTTGAAGGTGAAGGCGTGCGTGCTAAATAAGATTGCCGGCGTTTGCGTCGTCGGCGTTTTGATTTGCGTCTTCGGGTACGCGCAGCGCGGTGACGTCTTCTCCGATTGGCGGCCGAACTCGGACACGCGCGGCGTGCGTTACGTTGGCAGCAAAGCGTGCGTCGAGTGTCACGCGGGGCAGGAGCAGCAGTTGCATACGCCGATGGCCGAGGCGCTCGAAGTCGCGCCTGATTGCAGCATCGTCAACGCCCGCGGGCGGCTCACGTTCAAGAACGGGCCGTACTCGTACGAGATCTCGCGGCAGGGTAAGTCGGTTGTCTATAAAGTGAGCGACGGCGCGAAGAACGTGTCGACGCCGATACTCTATTGCTTCGGTCAGGGCCACGTCGGGCAGACATACCTGTTTCGGTACAACGCCGTGCTTTACGAAACGCGCGTCAGTTATTTCCAGAAGATCAGTAAGCTCGACTTTACGATCGGGCACCGGACGTCAGTCCCGACGTCGCTTGAAGACGCGCTCGGACGGGCGATTGGCGGCGACGAGCCGCAGCAGTGTTTCGGGTGTCACACGACGGGCGCGGTGCAGGGAGTGCAGTTGAGGCTGGACCAGTTGAATGCCGGTGTGGGTTGCGAGGCGTGTCATGGTCCAGGCGAGAAACATCTCGTTGCGGCGAAGGCGAAGAAACTTGCAGCGAAGGCGGAGAAACTCGACGCGCTCGCGATCTTCAACCCCGGCGATCTGGGCGCGCTCGACTTGTCGCAGTCGTTTTGCGGATCGTGTCACACGGGTTTCGAGCAGGCGATGTTGCAGCCGGGTCAGGGAGGCATCAACAACATCCGCTTTCAGCCGTATCGGATGTTCAACAGCCGCGGGCACAACACGAACGATCAGCGTCTCGGCTGTGTCGCGTGTCACAATCCTCACGAGAAGCTTCAGACGGACGCCGCGTACTACGATCCGAAATGCCTTGCCTGCCATCTCACTAAACGTGGTGACGAAAAAACCACCCGCCGCAACGCCGACCCCTGCCCCGTGAGCAGCAAACAATGCGTCACCTGCCACATGCCCAAAGTCGAACTACCCGGCATGCACGCGACCTTCACCGATCACTGGATCCGCATCGCCCGCCCCGGCGACCCCGTGCCCCGCTGATTCACGATTTTATATGATGCGGCAAATTTCGTTGACAGTGGTCCATATTCGAGCGTAGATTGGGCCCACGTCTCTTCCTCCGTCACTCGCGAAACATTTGCCTAGGAGTTTCCCTCATGCCCGGCGCCCCCTTCTACTCACAATATCTAATCGGTTTCTGTCGAGTTTTAATCGTTGCTTTGCTTTTAGCGAGCACCGGCCTGGCCCAGGACGCGTCGAACAGGCGTGGATTTCAGCCGGGGAATTCGTTCGCGATCGGTGACATTGAAACGATCAATACGACGAACGGCAATCTGATGCTGCGCTTTCCGCTGGCGGGCTTGCCGGCGGGACGTAATGGTCTCGCCGCCGGAATCAATCTTTATTACAACAGCAAGCTCTACGACAGTGAGACTGCGTATTTTTCGGTTGACAATCAGTCTTGCCAAATCGTGGGAACTGAGCCGGGCATTCTTGTTTGTCCCTACTATCAGAAGAGTTTGTTGAAAGAGAGTGTTGATGGTGGTTGGCGATTTGGGATGAGCTATTCGCTGCGGTTGCTCGATAGGCACGATCAGTTCGTGACGATGCCGATGGAGAGACAGCCACAGTGTTGGAATCCGAATCTCTATGGCGGCTCTCCCGGCTACTTTGAGATGCGTTATCACTACAAGTTGATGCTCATCATGCCCGACGGCAGCAGCCACGAGATGCGCCCCAACGGCTGGAACGACGGCAACTTCAACGATCCGCTCGGTGATTGGTTCGACATTCGGCCCGACGGTTATTGGTTCGATTGCGTCAATCCACCGACCTGGTATACCGGCCCGATCACCTACTACAGTATCGACGGCACTTATCTGCGGCTCGACATTCAGCACGACAGTAACACCGACCCAATGGACAATCCGTGGACGCTCTATTTCCCTGATGGCAGCAAGGTGACGAGCAACCAGCCGAACACGGAGCCTCAACGTTTTTACGATCGCAACAACAATTACCTCGAATTTCTCGGTAATGAGATCAGAGATCAGTTCAATCGTTCGATCGGCGTTTCCAACACTTGGGAGAACGGCCTTCCTGTTCACACCGTGACCTCGCAGGGGTTTGGACAGACGTTGACCTGGACCATTCACTGGAAGTGGATTAGCGTCCTGAAGAACTACTGGCCCTGCGCGCAGACGCTTGGCTGCGATCCGCACATCACGGAACAGGAACCGTATGGGGCGCTAAGAGTGGTGGTCGATCGGATCACGATGCCCGCGCAAGCCGGCGGGCTCACTTATCACTTCCAGTACAACGCTCCGGACCACGTTCCCGGCCAACCACTGTCACCCTCGCTGGGCTGGGGAGAGCTCAGTGGGATAACTCTGCCTTCCGGCGCCCAGGTAAACTATCAGTATGCCCAGGATGGCCCGCAAACGTACATGGCCACTCCCGACATCCTCCAGAACGCCCCGACGAGCAAAGTCCTCACGTATAACCAGGAATACGACGGCAGTTCCACGCCAATTACCGAGACATGGACGTATGCGTTCAACTCGATCTCCAGCATGATCACGGCGCCCGATGGAGGCGTTACAGAACACCATTTTGGTGACACTGGTGGCGCGTTTTGGAATTCGGGCCTGACGATGAGGACCATCAATCCTGACGGAACGAAGACCGAAACAATCTGGGAGCGAAACAACCTTGCGAGCAACGCCAGCACCAACCCTTACCCGAAGACTGTCTTCACTTCCATAAAGAACGCCGCCGGTACATACGTAAAGACGGCAATTAAAGACTACAAGTATGACAAGAATGGAAACGTTACTCGGGTAGCTGAGTACGACTGGGTCAATTATGACGACGTGCCGCGCTCCTTCGGCATGCCGACAGGGGTGCCCGCCGTTTCGCCGACGCGCGTGACGCTTAATACGTTCTACAACGCAACGCCCGATGCTACGCTGATTGCGGGAAGCAACACGAACGTCTATTGGTCGTCAGGATCGCCGCGCGTGAAGAACGCGATTGAATCGACCGAAGTCAGAAAGATCCTGGGTGGCGGTGAAAGCGCTGTAACTCGAGTTGAGTATGGTTACGACAATCCCTCAGCCCCGGCGAATGTAACCGAACTGCGCACGTGGGATTCAACGAAAGGCGCTTATACAAACCCGTTGACACTCAGCAACTGGTTGCTCACTACTACGGCGTACAACCAGTATGGCATGCCGACGCTGACGACCGACCCGCGCGGACTAAAGACGCTCGTTACCTACGGACCGATCGGGACCGTTTCCGATCTGTATCCGACGGAAGTGAAGACGGCGCATGAAACTGCGCAGGTGCGCACCCAGCGCAGTGAATACGATCTCGGCACGGGTCTGGTTACGAGGGTCACCGACGTCGACAACAACGTCTCCACTTCAACATCCTTTGACGCGTTAGGGCGCCCGCTGCTGGTGACAGCCGCGGAGGGAAAACCTGAAGAGACGAGAACCACTTATGAGTATTCCGACACGCAACGGCGTGTGATTACTCGCGCGGATCTGAACACAACGGGTGACGGCAAGCTGGTTTCGATTCAACACTACGATCAACTCGGCCGCGTGCGACTCAACAGGCAACTGGAGGATGCCTCGACGCAAAGTGCAACGGACGAAACGACCGGCATCAAAGTGCAAACGCGTTATCGCTTCTCCGGCGCGAATAGCTTTGTGCTCGTGTCGAATCCGTATCGCGCCGCGACCTCGAACGTTGCCAGTGCCGAGCCAACAATGGGCTGGACGCGATCGACAAGCGACAGCGCCGGCCGGATCGTTGAAGTACAGACGTTTGGCGGGGTTGCATTACCTGCGCCGTGGGGATCCAACAGCACCAGCACCGGGACGGTTACGACGGCCTATGATGCGAATTTCACCACTGTCTCGGATCAAATGCAGAAACA
>DASURS010000337.1:0-5041 GCA_036279935.1 Pyrinomonadaceae bacterium | reverse complement strand
CCTGTTTACGAAGTTCAGCCAAAACGTACTCGCCGAAGAGACCGATCAGTTCATCGTGCTGAAGAGCGAAGACGAACTCGCCGGACTGCCGCAGTCGTTGCGCGACGCTGCCGCCGCAGCCGCGGAGACGAAGAAGCAACCCGGCACGTGGGTGATCATGAACACGCGCTCGTCCATCGATCCGTTTCTGACCTACTCCGATCGACGCGACCTTCGCGAGAAAGCGTGGCGCATGTTTGTGAATCGCGGCGATAACGGCGGCGAACACGACAACAACGCCATCATCACCGAAATCCTGCAACTCCGTGCCGAGCGCGCGAAGTTACTCGGCTACAAAACACACGCCCATTGGCGTCTGGAAAACTCGATGGCCAAAACTCCCGAACGCGCCATGGAGTTAATGGAAGCCGTTTGGAAACCGGCAGTCGCCCGCGTGCATGAGGAAGTCACCGATATGCAGGCGCTCGCCGACAAGGAAGGCGCGAAGATCAAGATCGAGCCGTGGGACTATCGCTACTACATGGAGAAGGTCCGCAAGGCGAAGTACGATCTCGATCAGAACGAAGTCAAACCGTACCTCCAGCTCGAGAAGCTGCGCGAAGGCATCTTCTGGGTGGCCGGCGAGCTCTTCAACTTCAACTTCACGCCCGTGACGAACGTTCCCGTGGCCCATCCGGACATTCGCGTCTGGGAAGTCACTGACAAGACGACCAAAAAGCACATCGGTCTGTGGTACTTCGATCCGTACGCGCGCGCCGGCAAACGCTCAGGCGCGTGGATGAACGCGTATCGCAACCAGGAACGGGTCAACGGCGAGATCACGACGATCGTTTCCAACAACTCAAACTTCGTTAAGGGCAAACCCGGCGAGCCGGTGCTGATCTCGTGGGACGACGCGACCACGATGTTCCACGAATTTGGCCACGCGTTGCACGGGCTCAGTTCCAACGTGACGTATCCGTCGCTCTCCGGAACGTCGGTCGCACGTGACTACGTCGAGTTTCCGTCGCAGCTTTTGGAGCACTGGCTGTTGACGCCCGAAGTGTTGCAGCGTTTCGCCCTTCACTATCAGACCGGCAAACCGATCCCGCAGGCGCTCGTCGACAAGATCACTCGTTCGGCAACCTTCAACCAGGGATTTGCGACAGTCGAATATCTCGCCGCGGCGTTAATCGACATGAAACTGCACCTCGCGGGTGACAAGAAGATCGATCCCGATGCGTTCGAACGCGAGACGCTGGCCCAGCTCGGCATGCCGAAAGAGATCGTGATGCGCCATCGCACGCCGCAGTTTCTGCACGTGTTCGGGAGCGACGGTTACTCCGCGGGTTACTACAGCTACCTGTGGTCCGACGTGATCACGGCTGACTCGTTCGGAGCATTTGTCGAAGGCAAAGGGCCGTACGACAAGTCGGTGGCGGAGCGGCTGCGGAAGTACATCTTCTCGGTCGGCAACACAGTCGATCCGGCTGAAGGCTATCGCTCTTTCCGCGGACGCGATCCGAAGATCGACGCGCTGATGAAGAAACGCGGCTTCACTCCCGCGAAGGACTGAGCTGCTCTCGCTAACTGGTCTAAGTCCATTTTTCCTTTGTGCCTTTTGTGCCTTTTGTGCTTTCTTGTGGCTATGATTCTCAAAAAACTACTAATCGCCGCCGCTGTAGTTCTGTTCGTCGCCCAAATCGCCGTCGCCCAATTCGGCCAGGGAAACCGGCTCATGAACCAAGCCGAACGGCTTACGCGCGACGCCGACGCTTTCGCCGACGCCACCTACAATGCGTTCACCAACTCGGTGCGCAATAACCGCACCGAGATCGAAGCGGTTATGTTGTCGCAACAGTTTGCCGCATCGGCACGGATCTTTTATCGCATGGTCGTCGACCGCCGCCGCAACCAGGATCTACGCGACGCGTTTGCTGTACTGCAAGAACTGGGGCGTTCGGTCGAACGCAACAACACGCAACGAAACTCCTGGTTCACCGTCCAGCGCTCGCTGTCTGACCTGTCGCGCGAGCTCGCCGATAACTCCGGCGGTGGCGGTGGTGGCGGTGGAAACCAACCCGACACCGGACGCGGTGGACGAATGACGTGGCGAGGGCGCGTCGACGACGACGTGCGCATCACGATTCGCGGCGGCACGGCCGACGTCCAAACGCTCGGCGGCACGCCCTACAACGACGGACAGCCGAACTTCTCCGCTTCGTTGCCCTTCCGGCGCGTCAACGTCCGGCTCACCGTTAAGCGAGGACGCGGCGAAATCTTCATCGAGCAGCAGCCGTCCCGCGATAACGATTTTTCAGCGGTGATCAGGATCAGGGATCCGAAAGGCGGCGCTTCTGATTACGAGTTTGAATTAAGCTGGTGACGTGATTATTCGATGATGATCTCGTCGACGAAGATCCACGCGTCGCCGCCGCTGCCCGGGTGCCACGCGGGGATCTTCCCGAAGTTGACGGCTTTGATGCGAACGTAGCGCGCCTCCCGGCGCGTTACGTTTTTGACGAAGTCTTTCGCGATCGTGCCCACGTGCGTGTCAGGATTGCTGCCGTCGGGCACGTCGTTTGGAATCGATAGAACAGGCGTGAACGTCTGGCCGTCGAGCGAGATTTCAAACTCAACGCGGCGAGGCATCCAGATCCAGGATCCCGCGTCCTGTAAAAACCCCGCGCCCAACTTCGAGATCGTCTCGGTCTTGCCGAGATCGACGACGGCGACGAAGTCTTTGCCCCAGTAGCCTTGCCATGCGCCGCCGCTCCAGTTCGTCGTCCCGCGAATGCCGTCGATTACGGCGAAGTCACCGCCGCCCGGGTACTGCGAGCTATATCTCGACAGCAACGTGAGTTTCCAGTCGTGCGGGATCTGGTGAAATTTCGCGGTTGCGACGCGGCTCTGTCCGAGTGCATCGACCGCAATCGCTTTGACGGTCGTCGTCTTGTCGATCGCGAATGGCTTTGTGAACATCGGCGACAAGTCGCTCGGTTCGGAACCATCGGTGGTGTAGTGGATGGCGGCGCCGCGTAAAAGCGAGCGTATGTCGATTGTCAGATTAGTTTTGAACGTCTGGCCTGCGCTTTTGATTACCGGTACGGGGACGATCGTAGAGCCTATGATGCTTGACACGGGCTCGTTCCCCGGTCCAGTTCCCCATTTCTTATTCGGACGCGAGCCCATTCGCAAAACCAGCTCGCCACCGCGCGTTAGATCCGCGTGGTCAATATAGGACTTGCGATAAGGTTTCCCATTCAACGTGGCGGACTGAATGTAGATGGAATTGCCGAGGGCTTTCACAGAAAACGATTTTCCGTTCTCCAGATTGAAGCGAACTTCCGGAAACAGCGGTGTGCCGATCGCGTAGGTCGTCGAGCCCGGCGTGACGGGATAGAACCCCGCGGCGCTCAAGACGTACCACGCCGACATCTGTCCGCAGTCTTCATTGCCGATCAACCCATCGGGCCCGGGTTTGTAGAACTGGTCCATGATCTGCCGCACGCGAAACTGCGTCTTCCACGGCTGGCCTGCGTAGTTGTAAAGGTACGCCATGTGATGGCTCGGCTCGTTTCCGTGCGCGTACTGCCCGATCAGACCGGTGATGTCTGCTTGTTCGCGTCCGGTGGTCCGGCTTTCCGCGGCGAACAGATCGTCGAGCTTGCGCGCAAACTTCTCACGTCCGCCCATTAAGTCGATCAAGCCGTCGACGTCCTGCGGCACGAAAAACGTGTACTGCCACGCGTTCGCTTCGGTGAAACTGAACGTGACTTCGCGTGGATCGAAAGGCTCGGCCCAGCCGCCATTGGTGCGCGGACGCATAAAGCCTGTTTCGGGATCGAAGACGTTCTTGTACGACAGCGCGCGCCCCCGGTAGCGGTGGTAGTCGGCCGTCGCGCCGAGCCGGCGCGCGACTTCGGCGATGCACCAGTCGTCGTACGCGTATTCGAGCACTTTCGAGACTGACTCGCGCTCGTCTTCAGTGCTGATGAAGCCTTTGTCGATGTACGCGCCGAGACCGTAATGACGCAATTCGGCGCTGTGCTTCATCGCGGCGAACGCTTGTTTCAGATCGAACCCGTCGATGCCTTTGGCGACGGCGTCGGCGATCACGGAGACGGAGTGGTATCCGATCATCGTATCGGTTTCATTGGCGGCGAGCTCCCAAACCGGCAGGCGTCCGCCTTGTTCGTACTGTGTCAGGAAAGTGCGAATGAAGTCGCGCGTGCGTTTGGTGTCGATGATGGCGTAAAGCGGATGCGCGGCGCGAAACGTGTCCCACAGTGAGAAGACGGTGTAATTGGTGAAATCGGTTGACTTGTGAATCTTGAAGTCGCGGCCGAGATACTGGCCGTCGACGTCCATGAAGACATTGGGCGCCGTCATCGCGTGATAGATCGCCGTGTAAAAGTTAGTGAGTTGGGCGTCCGTGCCGCCGGTGACGGCGATCTTCCCGAGCTCGGCGTTCCACGCGGCCGCGGCGCTGGTTCTCACTTTGTCGAAGTCCCAGTCATTGATCTCCGCGCGCAGATTACGCAACGCGCCTTCGCTGCTGACGGCGGAGATGCCGACGCGGACGAGGATCGGCTTTCCGTTGCGCGCGTCGAAGGTAAAGAAGGCTTTTAAGTTATCAAATCCGTGTTTCGTAATTGGTTGTGAAAACTCGATCGCGAAATAAACAACCTGATTGCGCGCCCACGCCTGTGAACGTCTCCATCCCAGGACCGTCGCGCCCTCGACCTTCAAGCCTGAGTCGAGAACTTTGTCGCGGTGCGCGAGATCGAGGATGACGTTTGCTTCGCTCGTCGACGGAAACGTGTAGCGATGCATTCCGGCGCGCGTGGTTGCCGTGAGCTCGACGAAGATGTTGTCGTTGTCCAGTCGCACCGAGTAGTGGCCGGGCGATGCCTTTTCGTTTTGATGACTGAAGCGCGACGGGTAAGGCTTGTCGGGTGAACCGGCAGTCGGCATCAACAGGACGTCGCCGTAATCGGAGATGCCCGTGCCGCTGAGGTGCGTGTGACTGAAGCCGTAGATGATCGAGTCCGAGTAGTGG
>DASURS010000336.1:0-3207 GCA_036279935.1 Pyrinomonadaceae bacterium | reverse complement strand
GGGCTCTTCGGTAGACGTTCTCAAGTTAGAAAATTTCTCGCTGCTCGTCAGCAGATTCGAGGGAGACAAGGCGCCGGTCACGCGTGAAAACGCACTTGCTCATGCCGCGGTCGTACGCAGCATTTTGAGCGACACAACACCGCTGCCGTTTCGGTTCGGCACGGTGACTGATGAGCAGCGACTGCGGCATTTCGTCGCATCCCACCAGCAGGCTCTGGAAACGAAGCTGGCGCACGTGCGCGGTTGTGTCGAGATGAGCGTGAAGATCATCTGGAGCCCTGATGAGGCTGACGTTGATTCTGGCTCCGAAGGCCCGGGCGCACGATTTTTAAGAGACAAGCAGCTTCGGGCAGCGAAAGCAAAGGACGTCGCAGCGTGGCTTAAGGAGCAGCTTCACGCGTTTGTGAAGGACGAACAGATGACGCTCGGTGCAACGGAAAAACTGATCGTAGCCGCTGCGCATCTGGTGGAACGGGGGGCGATCGCTCAGTATCGGGATCAGCTCGGCGAAGCCCGTAAGTTACGGCCGGAATTGCACTTCCTGGTGAGCGGGCCGTGGCCGCCGTACAGTTTCTCTAATATTGATCTTGAGTTTAAAACGCTGTTCGGAGTAAATTGATGACGATTTCCCCCGAAATCCCCCCTACGGCCGAGCCGGAGATCGACACCTCCCACGTCGATGAGTTCGTGGAGCAACTCAGTTGCGTCACGAGTTCTTTGCCGTCGCGCATCAACATCGATGCGCAAAGCGTCGAGCAGGGTCTGGCGAAGCTGGTTCTTACTTTGATCGAGTTCATCCGTCGTCTGCTCGAAAAGCAGGCGGTCCGTCGCATGGAGGGCGGGGATCTCTCACCTGAACAAATCGAAGAACTTGGATTGGCACTAATGCGATTGGAAGCCAAGCTTAAGGAGCTCAAGGAACAATTTGGTTTGACGGATGAAGAACTCAATCTCGATCTCGGTCCCGTGGGACGCCTGATCTAATGTAAGTAAGTCTTTCCCCGGCAGTGACATACGACGGTGGCGGTGACCTGAGCTTTTTGATTAAAGCCGCCTCCCGAGAGTGGAGGACGCAAAGTGTCCAGTGAGCGGTCTACCCTTATAACGGCTCGTCCCCCGGGCCTGGTCGATGTTCTCGACCGCATTCTTGATAAAGGGTTGGTGATCGCCGGCGATATCAAGGTGTCGCTGGCGAACGTAGAGCTTCTCACCTTGCAGATTCGATTGCTTGTTTGCTCGATCGACAAGGCGGAGCAGATTGGTTTGAACTGGTGGCGCTATGACACGAACCTGACGACGCGCGCGGAACGTGCCGAAGCTGAGAACCTTGAGTTGCGGGAACGGCTGTCGGAGCTCGAACTCGAAATCCGAAAGCTCAGCGCCGCAACTTCCGTCACCGCGGAAACGAAACCACGCGTCACGACTACGAAACGCCAGACGAAAATCAGGCGGCGCGTGACTTAGCTTTGCCACGATTGTAGGTGGAACGCCATGAGTGAAAAGTTTTCAAATATTCGATAAAGGAATCTAAGCAAATGGCTGTCGAAAGAGCACCAGGCGGTACCAGTTTAATAGACGTTCTTGATCGCGTGCTGGACAAGGGCATCGTAATTGACGCGTGGGTACGAATCTCGCTGGTGGGCATCGACTTGATCACGATCGAAGCCCGCGTCGTTGTCGCCTCCATCGATACGTATCTTAAGTACGCTGAAGCTGTCGGATTGACTCCCGCCGTCTCCCGTCCGGCAATCACCCCCGGAACAGAAACAGTGGAAACTGACACGCGCCGCCGCGTGACGGTTGAAGTCGAAAAGAAATAGTCAAGTATTGTCGATTGCCGATTTTCGACAACTGATAATTGGCAATCGAAATGACGTACCATGGCAGAAGTTCCGACAGAGTTAGCTTTTGCGGCGATCCCGCCGGTTATTGACAGCGACAGGATCGGCTCTTACCTGCGCCAGTATGACGTCTTCGTCGAAACGACGACGCAGATGCTGGCCACTCCGCGTCTGAACGAACGACTGCTCCTCGCACTCGAAGGCATCGCCAACATCTTCGGCCATCGCCAGGCCGCCGTCGCCGTCATCAATGAACGAGAGGCGGAACTGCGCATTCGCGCGGCCGTCGGTTTCGACAGCGACCAGTACACTCGCGTCGAAATGCCCCTGGATTCGAGTGCCGCTTGCGTCCGCGTAATTCACGACGGCCTGCCGTTGTGGATAGCGATGAACGACGATGTCGCGTCGCGCACGCTCTTCAGCAAGATGCAGTGGAACCAGGACGTCCTCGCACTGCCGCTGTTTGGAATTTCCGAGATCTCGCCGAAGACGGCACGCGATTCGAACAGGCCGCGTGTTTCCGGTCACTTCTGGAGCTTCGAGCCGGGCGCGCGACTCGGCGTCCTCTACGTCGCCGCCAACCGCGACACGATCGATCCCGTGTCACTGAGTTTGCTCAAACGGTTCGCGGATCGCGTCGGCGTCATCGCCTCGCTCGCCATTCACCAGGAAAAACTGGTCAACACCGTATCGAAACTACAACGCGAGCGGCAGTGGATCGAGTCCATCATGAAGTCCGTTGCCGACCCGCTCGTGCTCACGAACCTCGACAACGAGATACTGCTGCAAAACCGCCGCGCGGAAGAGTTGTTCAGCGGCTCCGCCAATGCGGGCGAAGGCAAACGGCGCGCGCTCAAGATGAACGACCTGCTGTTCTCTGCGTATCTTTCGAGCGCCACTGTTTCGTCCTCGGAAGTCGTTCAACGAGACATCACGCTGGTGGATCCGATCGAAGGTTCCGACATCCATTTCGAAGTCATCTCAACGCCGGCGGTGAATGCGCGCGGCGAACCGCTCGGGCTCGTCTCGATCTTTCGCGACGTTACCGATCTGCGCGAAGCGAACGAAGAGCTGGCCCGAAACTTCGTCAAGTTGCAGCAAGCCGAGGCTGATTCTCGGCGCGAGCGCGATCGTCTCGATCTGATCATCGAAAACGTGGGCCATCCGATCGTCGTCTGCGACTCGGCCGGAAACTTCATCCTGTTCAACCGGCGCGCGGAATTGTTGTTTGAAGAGAAGTCGTCATTCCGTCCGGCGGCGACTGCTGCCGTGCGAACGAACGCGGTGAAGTTGACGTCGTTCATTTCGGGCCTCGCGTCAGCGTCTGAAACAGGCCGGCAGGCTGAGATCGAACTGGTCGATCCTG
>DASURS010000335.1:0-22453 GCA_036279935.1 Pyrinomonadaceae bacterium | reverse complement strand
AGCGTTACCACACGATAATGCCCGTCATCGTTTATGAAGTAGAAATCAAACATATCCTTAGAAAGAGCGAAAACAGCAGTGCCTTCCGGTACCCCGAAATTTGGTAGCCCATTCAGCTTATCAAGCTTGTCGGCGTCCATGTTCTCCGCGATTCGCCTCCTGTAGTTAGAGGATTTGAAGACATTTCTCGGAAGCAATCGCCGATATACCTCAGCCGCATACTCGAATTCACGAGTAAATCTCGCTAGATCCTCTTTCGTAACTACTGCAGTGGTAAGTTTGGATTCGCCAATGACAGTCAACAGGTATCGGTAATCCTCTTTATGACTGGCAAGTTCTCGTGGCACCGGCGCCTTAGGAAAATTGAACTCGTATGCCAAACTCGCAAAATGATAATTCATAACGGCAACATAAGCGCGGGCTAGCTCATCCGTTGTCGCGTCTTGTATCAAAGCGGGTTCCATTTCCATGCTCTGGAAAAACCCAGCAAGCTTCATGCGCTCAACCGCGTCTGTTACAAAAAATGCCTGAAAGCAGTCTTTGAAGTCCCTCCTCTTCCGATAAGCTTCCACAAAACTCCGGGCTGTCTGTTCGATTTGCTGCCGGGTCTTACGATCCACCTCGGCGGAACCGATGGTTGACTGACCAGACGTGTGGAGCGTGGGATAGCACATAGGAATTGTTAAAACGACAAAAAGTATTCTTAGTAACATCTACTTCCGCTCCTACGAACACTGCAAAAGGGGAGCTTTACTCTAGTATAAGGCTTTTACTCGCAACTCTGGGCCTTTGGTCCTTGACAACGCCGGCATAGGCCCATACCGCTTTTTGGCATCTTCATAGTGTGTTCCGACGCGAATGTCAGAGCCGAGCCCACCTTTCGATATGTGTCCCGGACAAAGTATGCATCGATAGTCGACGTCGACATCGACGCCAGTCTCCTTAGGTACACGCGAAACTTGCCCGTTCGGAGCGCCGAATAATCCCTGTTCACGACGACTATCCGAGTACTTACCATGCCCCTTACCCGCAATTGCGTTTGGAAATGCTTTCTTGATGACGTCCACCGCTGTGCTGTTATTTTTGAGTTCGCCGATTATCCGATACGTGTGCCCTTCTGGTTTGTCACCATTTATCTCTGAGATTGAGGCAACCTGGTCAATCACACCACGCTTCTCCAACATCTTGGTTACGCCAATGAAGTTGGTAAGTTGACCGTCATCGAGCAGACGCGAATTCGCCCCAGCCGCCGCATCACCATTGGCAACGGCTGCGGAGTCGTTCCAGAGTTTCTCCGCACTGAACAAGGGATTTTTCAGCTCCTCAGCATAGTTTTTCTGGACATAGGTCTCGAACAGCCTCTTCTGCTCGTCAGTCAATTTGTCGTAGCTTCCTATGAAAAGAGGATCAAGGCCATCGGGATCGATAAAAGCAAGCGGATTATTCAAAGCATAGGTATACCGGTTGAGGGTCTGCAGGTTCGTTGGATCAATGCTTTGCAAGGTTGGGTCGACAGAAGTGAAACGTCCTTGCGTCGATGAGTAATGCTCTGGCTACAGTCGAGTGAACCGTTGCAGCACAATTTCGCCTTCTGCGAAATCAAATCCGGTTCTAGTGTGGAATTCTTCGCTTCCCAATTCCTGCAATGTTGCGCGCAACGCTTTAACAGCCGCTGACTCCTGACGCGGCGTGAGCTGCACTTCCGGAATGGCCGAGTGATTGTTGAAGTACTCGAAAAGCCTTTCGAGTTCCGAGCGAGAAATGCCAATCGTCTCTTCAAAGTTCTGGATGGCGAAGCCGTTCAGGACTTCGTTGAGCACATTTCGGAGCAGATCTTTCTCTTTTGACTTAATTACAACGTAATTGGGAAACATAGGACCATCCTAATGCAGACCGTCGAACTAAGCCCTCCCATGAAGGAGTTTTCAGTATGGAGACACTGTGGCTTAGTGGGACTGCGAGTTGATTAGCTTGAATGCCTGCAAGGCGTCTTCGCGGAGGGCGTTGATGATTCTTTTATCGGCGCCGCCGAGCAAACGCGGAGGGCCGGATTTGCGCGCGTGGAAGAGTGAGGGGGTTTTGCCGGGGCGCGCGGGTGGCGTTAGAGCATCGTCGACTGTTAGTTCCTCGGCGTCGCGGGCACGCGCTGTGCGACCGGAAGCTTTTTGCAGCGCCTCTTCAGCCAGCTCCTTGCGCCCCGTGCGGTCGTAGGCCTGGGCCAGCAGGTAGAAGGCCTCGGTATAACCGGCGTCCATCTTTGTGGCTTTGCGGAGGTGACGAATGGCGAGCGTGTCGCGATTGAGCTCGTAATAAAGACAACCGAGCACATAATGCGCTTCCGGTGAAGGACGGACGGTCAGCGCGCGTTTGAACTCGCCCAGCGCGCGTCGCCAATTCTTCTCGGCGACGAACAACCAACCGAGCCCGTAGTGTCCAGCGAACGACGACCCACCTTGCGCATTCGCGTTACTCAAAAGGTCTTTCGCGAGCTCGACCTCACCATCGTCGGCGCACGTCAACCCCAGCAACAACGAGATGCGCACGTCATCAGGCAACGCGGCGTGTGCTTTCGCAAGATAACCCCGCGCAAGCTTCGACTTGCCCTTGCGAAAGAAATGCTCGCCGATGAAGAGATTCAACGCCGCGTCCTCACCGCCGCCGATCTCAACCGCGCGCTGAAGCATGATGATGCCCTGCGTGACTTGCTTGTCTTCGATCAGCAGAAAACCCTCGTTCACTAACTTCTCGAAAGCCCGCCGGTCCGGCGCGTCCGCCCGCTCCAGAATTCGCAGACGCAACTCGTCGCGCTGAACATTCTCTTCCTGCTCGGACGCATCATTTTTACAACGCTCGCTCCACAACCGTTCCAAACGCTCAGTCTGGACCACGCCATCTTCCGCAAGCAGATTAACCAGCGCCCTCACGAGTGAACGATCGAAATAGGCGTTCTGCGCGTAACGCAACAACAGATCGAGACTACGTTCCAACCGCTCGGCAAGTCGCGCAACTCTCGTTTCCGCGGCGGAGATCCGCTCCAGCAAATGCTCGTCAGTCGGAAGGCTCGACGCGCTGACTTCAAACCTGGAAGACGTCGGCTCGACGACGATCATCAACCGCGTACCGCAACGCGCGCAGAACTCCTGGCCCAGCGGGTTCGCTGCGAGACATCGTTGACAGTAGTGTGAGATTCCCATTTGAGATCTTAGATCTGAGATCTCAGATCAGTATTCGTAAAACCCGCGACCGCTCTTCCGTCCGAGCCAGCCCGCGTCGACGTAACGCTTCAACAGCGGGCACGGGCGATATTTTGGATCTCCGAGCCCGTCATATAACACATTCATAATCGCGAGGCATACATCCAGCCCAATGAAATCCGCAAGCGTGAGCGGTCCCATCGGATGGTTCATTCCGAGTTTCATGATGCCGTCGATGCTCTCGCGCGTCGCGACGCCTTCGTACAGCGTGAAGATCGCTTCATTGATCATCGGCATCAGCACGCGATTGGAAACGAAGCCGGGCGAGTCCTGACAGTCGAGCGCGATCTTGTCCATCTTCTCGGACAGCGTTCGCACCCGTTCATACGTTTCGTCCGACGTCGCGATGCCGCGGATGACCTCGACGAGCTTCATCACCGGCACCGGATTCATGAAGTGCATGCCGATGACTTTGTCGGGCCGCGAAGTGGCAGCCCCAAGCTTCGTGATCGAAATCGACGACGTGTTCGAAGCGAGAATCGCACTCGGCGGCGTGATCTGATCGAGTGACTTGAATACTTCGGTCTTGACGCCAAGGTTCTCGACGACTGCTTCGATCACGAAACTCGCCTCGCGAAACGGGTCGAGCTCCGTCGTGGTCCGAATGCGTTCGACGATCGACTGCTTCCCTGCCGTGTCGAGTCTTTGCTTGTCGACGTCGCGTTGCAGGCTCTTGTCGATGGCGCCGAGCCCTCGTTGCAGAAACTCGTCACGCACATCGTGCATGATGACGCTGTAACCGGCGCGTGCGGCCACCTGGGCAATTCCGTTTCCCATGGTGCCCGCACCCACTACGCCAATGACTTCACTCACTTGGTCGAGGCTCCTTGTAAGACTTAACGCCAGTCAGGCGGCGCCGGCGGTGGTTGATACGAACTCTCACGTTGACGCTGCTGGTCATGTTGCCAATTCTCGTTGGCCCACGTTTGACGGCCCGGCGGCAGCGCGTAATTGCTGTTGCTGTTCTGATCGAAGAAGTACTTGCCTTGATCGCTGAACAGAAACCAGAACGTGTAAACGCAAACAGCGGTGCCAATCGGAAAATTCGATGCCGCAACAACAGCCGCGACGATCGACGCGGTCCTGGCCCACTTCTTACGCTTGAGCAACGCCCACGACGCAATAAACGACGGCACGATCATCACGCTGTAGATCCCGACCAGGAACAGACTAAAGAAAAGCAGGATTCCGAATGGAGGCCCACCCGGCGGGAACGCCATCGTCCCCCATAGAAAAACGAGCATCAGCAGTCCAAACGCCGCCATCACCGAGCCGTAAGCTATGTTGGAGTAAGCGATGTATTTGTTGTGTTGTTCGGGAGTCGTCAAGCATTCACTCCTACTAAAGGTTCGACTATCAGCGTTCGATCGCCATCGCGACGGCGTTTCCACCGCCGAGACACAGCGAAACAACGCCGCGATGCGCATTGCGTCGCTTCAGTTCGTACAGGATCGTCGTCAGTAACCGCGAGCCGGACTGTCCGATCGCATGGCCCAACGCGACGGCGCCACCATTGACGTTCACTTTCTCCGGATCGAGACCGAGCTCGCGCGTGACCGCAACGGCCGCAACCGAAAACGCCTCGTTCAGTTCGAACAGATCGACTTCACTCGGCGACCAGCCAGTCTTCTTGAACAACTTCCGCACTGCCTCGACGGGCGCCATCATCACGTACTTCGGTTCCATTCCAGCGACCGCCTGGGCCACGATGCGCCCCATCGGCTCAACACCCAGTTCCTGAGCGCGACGAAGTGACGTAACGACCACCGCCGACGCGCCATCGTTGACACCGGGCGCGTTACCCGCCGTCACGCTTCCCTCTTTCTTGAACGCCGGCTTCAGTTTGCCGAGCACTTCCACCGATGTGTCTTCGCGAACTGTTTCGTCAGTGTCGAAAACGATCGCCGCGCCTTTCTTCTGCGGGATCTCAACCGCAACGATCTCGTCCTTGAACTTCCCTGCTTTGATCGCCTCCGCGGCTTTGCGATGCGAGTTGGTTGCAAACTCATCCTGTTCGCTTCTGCCGATCGAGTATTCGTCGGCGACGAGCTCGCCGGTGCAGCCCATGTGATAGTTTTCGAACGCACACCAGAGCCCGTCGTTGATCATCGAGTCGACCAGTTCGCCGTTTCCGAGCCGATAGCCTTCGCGCGCTTTCGGAAGCAGATAAGGCGAATTGCTCATCGACTCCATGCCGCCGGCAACGACCATCTCGGAATCGCCGAGTTTGACGGCCTGCGCCGCCATCATGACGGCTTTCAGACCCGAGCCACAGACCTTGTTCACAGTCACTGCGGCAACCGTCGGTGAAAGTCCGCCACGCAAAGCGGCCTGGCGCGCGGGGTTCTGACCCAACCCGGCCTGAATCACGCAGCCCATGATCACCTCGTCGACTTCTTCCGGCTTGATCCCCGCTCGTTTGACGCTCTCGCGCACGACGATCGAGCCGAGCTCAGGCGCCGAAAACCCTTTCAACGATCCCAAAAACTTGCCCACCGGCGTTCGCGCAGCACTAATAATGACGGCTTCATTTAATTCACTCATGTGCTAATCCTAATCCATTCTTATCATCAGTGTCATCCGTGTTAGACTCCACTACGCATGCAAGCACTCATTCTGGCTGGTGGCAAAGGCACGCGCCTGCGCCCGTTAACGGTTTACACTCCTAAACCCATCGTTCCGATCTGCAATCGCCCGTTCCTGCTCTATCAAATCGACACCCTTCGTCGCGCCGGCATCATCGATATCACGCTGTCGCTCTCGTATCAGCCCAACAAGATCGAACAACTGCTGGGCGACGGTTCTGACTTCGGCGTGAAACTAAAGTACACGGTCGAGCCGCAACCGATGGGCACGGCGGGCGCTTACAAGTTCGCCGAAGATCTGATTCGCGAACCGACGGTCGTCTTCAACGGCGACATACTTACCGATCTCGATCTCAAAGCCGTCATCCGCGAGCACAACGAGCGAAAAGCGACGGCGACGATCGTGCTGACGCCGGTTGAAAACCCGCAGAGCTACGGTCTCGTCGAGACCGAAACCGATGGGGCCATTCGCCGCTTCCTCGAAAAACCAAAACCAGACGAGATCACCTGCAACACGATCAACGCGGGCACGTACATTCTCGAGCCGAAGGTGCTCGACTACCTGCCCGCCGGCGAGAACTACTCGTTCGAGTACGGGCTGTTTCCGGATCTGCTTCGGCGCAAGGAAGCCTTTTATGCGCACATTCCAACGCGCACTTACTGGATCGACATCGGCACGCCTGAACGTTACCTCCAGGTCCATGCCGACCTGCTCGCGAATCGCGTGGCGCGAATCCATATCAAGGACCGGCGCGGACAGTTCGACGCCGCCACGGTCGCGGAGATCGACGACAACTCGATGATCGGCGACGACTGTCAGATAAAACCCGGCGCGCAAATCATCAACTCCGTGCTGGGCCAGGGATGTTTCGTCGAAGAACGCGCGCGAGTTGAAAATTCTGTTGTCTGGCCGCACACGCGCATCGGAACGACTGCGCAAGTCATCGGCGCAATCGTCGGGCGTGGCTGTCATATCGGCCGTTCGGCAGTCGTCAGACCGGGCACCGTCCTCGGCGATAAGACTTCGTTGACTGATTACACGCTGACCTAGGGGGCCGCCGGAAAAAGTAATTTTGATCTTCAGAACTAAAGATTTTTTCTCTGTGCTGCCTCGGCGTTCTTTGCGTCTTTGCGGTGAAATTCCTACAGAACAGGCCCACCGCGGAGGCGCAGAGGCCGCAGAGTTTGCGCAGAGAGGTGTTACTAGCCGGTTTTTCAACAGCTGGCAAGGGCAAGGCAAAACAAGGAGGACCTGTGGACTGGAGCGTTTTTCGAGCTTACGACATTCGTGGAGTTTACCCGACCGACATCGACGAAGAAGGCTATTACAGAATCGCAAAGGCCTACGTCTATCTATTCAAGCCTAAAACGATGGTCGTCGGCATGGATGCGCGTACTTCGTCACCTGCGTTGAAAGCCGCACTGACTCGCGGCTTCATCGATGCCGGCGTTGACGTCGTCGACATCGGCAAGATCACGACCGACATGCTGTATTTCGCCGTCGGCGCGTCCGATTACTCCGGCGGGATCGTAGTTTCAGCGTCGCACAATCCGAAGCAGTACAACGGCATGAAGCTCGTGCGCGAGAAAGCGGCGGCGATCTCGTCCGACACTGGTCTCTTCGACATCCGCGACGTGCTGAAGGAAGGAAAAGATGCGGAAGTCACTTCCGAGACGAAAGGACAGTGTACCGAGCGCGACATCCTGCATGATTACATTGCTCACGTCATGAAGTCAGTCGATCCCTCGGCAATCAAGAAATTCCGCTTCGTTGGCAACGCAAACTTCGGTTACGTCTCGCGGGTCGTCTCCGTGCTGGCGGAGAAACTCGGACTGGATCTGCTGCCATTGAATTTCGAACCGGACGGTTCGTTTCCGAAAGGTCCGCCGGATCCCATGTTGCCCGGCAACCGCGCTGAGACCGAGCAACTCGTCAGAGACGAACATACTGACTTCGCCGCGATCTGGGATGCCGACGCCGATCGAGTCATGTTCGTCGACGAAGGCGGCCGATTTATCTCGGGCGCTTACGTCACCGCGCTGCTTGCCGACATCCTTCTGACAAAGTATGGCGGCGACAACGCGATCATTTTCGATCCCCGCGTCATCTGGCCCACACTTGAAGTAGTGAACAGAAAGGGCGGCCGGCCAATCATCTCTAAAGGCGGTCACGCCTTCATAAAAGACCGCATGCGAAAAGAGAACGCGTTGTTTGCCGGCGAGATGAGCGCGCACTACTACTTCCGCGAAAACTTTTACGCGGACAACGGCATCATTCCCTTCCTCCTCGTACTCGAACACCTTTCGAAACTCGGTAAGCCGTTCTCGGAAATGATGGCGCCGTACATGGCCGGGCATTTCATGTCGGGCGAGTTGAACTACAAAGTGAAGGACATCAACAGCGTGATCAAGGCCGTTCGCGAGAAGTATCACGGCCAGGGCACGGAAGACTTCACCGACGGTTACTCGCTCGAAACTCCCGAATGGCGCTTCAACATTCGTCCTTCGAACACCGAGCCGCTGCTTCGTTTGAATATCGAGGCGCGACAGGATGGCCTCGTCGATAAGGTCAAGAGCGAGATCGAGACGATCATCGACATTGACAAGTAGTTTTGTGATTTTTGTGCCTTTTTGTGGCTAACTTTTTGCGGCTATGCCTGAACTTCCCGAGGTTGAACACGTGGTCCGGGCGTTGCGCCCTGTGGTTGTTGGGCGACGTATCCTCGCCGCCGAGTTGAAGCTCAAACGAATCGCGCCGGACATCACACGTCCTGCCTTCGACCGCGAGCTCCGCAACTCGCTCATCACCGCCGTGGGCCGTCGCGGCAAGTACATACTTTTCGAACTTGAATCCGGTCGCTTGTTGACGACTCACTTGCGCATGACGGGGAAGTTTGTCGCGCTTGGTGTTGACGACAGTCTGCCGCCGTACGCGCACGTCGTGTTTCATCTCGACGACGAACGGCGGCTGGTGTTTTGTGACATGCGGCAGTTTGGACGGATGCGGCTTGTCGTCAACTCCGAGCGACTGCCGAAAGAGTTGGTATCGCTCGCGCCTGAGCCGCTGTCGGACGAGTTCACCGAAGAGTACTTTCTGAAGACGCTCGCGCGTTCGAAGCGTAGTCTGAAACAGTTGCTGCTCGATCAAACGCGCATACTCGGTCTCGGAAACATCTACGCCGTCGAGGCGTTGTTTCTTGCCGGCGTCAATCCGATGAAGTCCGCGCATCGTTTGTCGAAGCCGCGGGCGAGGTTGTTGTACCAGGCGATTCGCGAAGTGTTGCGTGAGGCGATCGACGCCGGATCGACGTTGCGGATCGATCTCGCGGATGGACACGGAAGCTACTTCGAAACGCCTGAACGGTTCTGGCGAGTATACGAACGCGAGGGTGAGCCTTGCGTCAGATGCGGCGCGAAGATCAGGCGCGTGGTCCAGAACGGACGCTCCACGTACTACTGTCCTCAGTGTCAGAAAAGATAGGCGTTCCGCCCCCGTTCCACCGATGCCCCGCCGTTTTCCTTTCCAGGTAACAAATTGTGTTACAGGTGAGCTAACAGTTTGCGGCACCCTGCCGGTTCATGCGTGCCGGACTGTTCCAAATTGGGCCAACTGTCAGACTTCTGTGTCGGCGCCGGAGTAAGGGAAATTTTCGGCGAGCACCGCGCGCATTTTCACGTGACCGTAAAGGAGCTCGAGGTAGGTGAGAAACTTGTGTAACAGGGGTTTTGAGTCGAGATTGTTTTCGACCGCCGTGATTACTTCGAGCGCCAGTGTTTCGTAGCCGCGCCAGTCTTTGTACATCAGGTACTGCATGCTGCCGTCTCGGAATTCGAGGATTCTCGAGGTTACGGTGCGCAGCACGTCTGGATCTGAGTTCGCTTGAGAAAGCTTCACGAAACGCATCAAGGACGAGAGATCTCTGCAGAGGACGAGCGACTGCTGGAGTCGGGATTCGATGTCGTTGAAGAGCATCGAGGCGTCGATCGGTTTGAAGACCTGGAGCAGAGTGATGGTGGATTGCTGGAAACAGTTTGTGAGCAGGCCGTGGGCGTGGAGGATCTTTCCGTAGACGATCGGCGTCGACTGTTCGGTGACGCCGCGGACCAGTTCGCGTTCGAAAATACGGCGTAAATCGTGAGTAATTCCATAGGAAATGCCGTCGAGGACGTCTGTCAGGCGGTCGTTGCCGGAGGCGGCAGCGATTTTGAGTGCTTTGCGCTGGATGTAGTCAGTGAGCGAGCGGGCTTCGAATTCCAGCACTTCGAGAAGTGAGAGGCTTTCGAGGAGCGTGTCGAGTTTGTGGAGGTTGTTTTCGATGCGGGCGAGCCAGTCGAAGAAGCGGACCAGTTCGATGAGGATGGTTTGTGAGATCTCGCGGAGTTCGGGGCTTTCGATCAGTCTGATGGCGGAGTCGATCTCGTTTTGGAGGTTGGCCTGGACCGCGCGTTGAATTTCGGTCTGCGGGTCGTCCTGGACCACGTCGCAAAGGAGTGGTAGTTGGGGTTCGAGTTCGTGGGGAAATGGTGCGAGGGTGGTGGACATAGTTGCGACAGGAGCCGACATCAGGGAAAACCTCCGGAGAGGCAAGAGAGGCGTTTGAGGACGCGGGTGAATGGGTGGGTCTCCCTTAAACCCGAGAATAGAGCTTGAGCATACAAAGAACTCAACCGCTGGCCCACCCTTCCTTGGCAACGCCCGTGCCACCGGCGGCTACCTTAAGCGGTTCTTCCAATAACCTGGCCGGCGGTGTTGGTGCATGACTGCGCCAATGTAAATGTATTCGGAGTGGGTTTCGTAGAGTATTGTGAACGGAAAACCACGTACCAGGCATTTCCGAATGTTGCCACGTTCGACTGGACCTGAACAGGGAAATCGGAGTATTCGCTGCGCTGCATCCTGAACTGCGGTGATGAGGTCGAAGCCCAGTCCAGGAGTCTTTGTTTCAAAGTAACGCGCCGATTCCAGCATTTCTGCATAGGCTTCGGGATGGAAGATCAGTTTCATTCCGCAAGATCTTCGCGAGCCATCCTCAATGCCTCATCAGCATCTATTCCCTTGACTTTACCGCTTCGAAGTTCTTCCAGTCTTCGCTCGGCCTCGTCGAACCAGAGATCCTCGACCTTCGTCTCACTCTCCTCATCTATCGTTGAGACCAACTGTTGGGCCAGTCGTACGCGGTCTCGCACGGGAAGTTTCATCGCATCCGCCGCAACTTGATCAAATTGAGTATTCATAACAGACCTCGTCGCCAAGAATAGCAGTTAACTTCAAAGCGCCCAACTGGATTGTCATCCTGCCACTTACAAGTTCTTCAAAATAAAATCCGTCATCATTTGGCGCATGTGTTTGACTAACAGTGGGTCGGTGACGCCGTGGCGCTGCCTGGGGTAGAGCATTAGTTCGAATTGCTTCCCTGCCTTCTGCAACTCATATACAAACTGAATCGTGTTCTGCATGTGAACGTTGTCGTCGATCGCGCCGTGAATCAGCAATAACTTCCCACTCAGGTTCTTCGCTGCCGCAGTCGGGGAGCTCTTTTTGTAACCTTCAGGGTTGTTCTGCGGAGTCGCCATGTAGCGCTCGGTGTAGATGCTGTCGTAGTCCCGCCAGTCAGTCACACTCCCGCCGGCGATCCCGATCTTGAACGACTGGCTATGCGTCAGCGCATAACTCGTCATGAACCCGCCATAACTCCAACCCCAAATCCCGATCCGCGATCCATCTACATAAGGCTGCGTCTTCAACCACGCAACTCCATCCTCAAGATCCCTCAACTCCAGCTCGCCAAAATTCCTGTAAACAGGCCACGTCGACTCCACACCCTTTCCACTGGCGGTGCGATTGTCACAAACCCAAACGATGTAACCCTTCTGCGCGAGCAACTGGTGCCACATGTACGTCGTCGATCCCCATCCATTACGCACCTGCGGCGCGTGCGGCCCACTGTACGTAAAACTCATCACCGGATACTTCTTCGACGGATCGAAATCAGGCGGCTTGATCATCATCGCCTCCATCACAAAGCCGTCTCTCGTCTTCACCTGCAACAACTCAGCAGCACCAAGCTTGTACTGCTTCAACGCATCCACCTTGTTTTCAGCAATCACACGCACCAGTTTCCCGGAAGCATCGTACAGCCGCATCTGCGACGGCGTGTTTACGTCGCTCCAGGTGTTGATGAAGTAGTTGTAGACGGGACTCACATCCATTCGATGCGACCCCTGGCCCATCGTCAGACGCGTGAGACCAGAACCGTCAAGCTTGATGCGGTAACCGTTCGGCGCAATGTGACTGTCCTGCGTCGACGTGAAATAGATGAACCCGTTCTCCTCGTCGACACCTTCAATCGAACGCACTTCCCACTTGCCATCAGTGATCTGCTTCAGCAGCTTGCCGTCCGCGGAGTAGTGATACAGATGTTCCCAGCCGCTGCGCTCGCTGGCCCAGATGAACGTTCCATCCTTCAACCAGATCGGATTCTCGTTGATCGCAACCCACGCCTTCGACGTCTCGCGCATAACGTTCGTCGACTTCCCGTCGCGAGGATCAGCATAGTTGACGTCCAGAAACGTCTGCTCACGATTCTGCGCCTGATAAACGATCTTCTGGCTATCCGGCGTCCACGCCACGCGCACGATCAACAGATCCGCGGGCTGATACTTGAACGTGTCGACAAAACGAACCTCGCCGCCGGCCGCGTTCACGACACCGAGCTTGACGATCGGATTCGGATCGCCGGCCTTCGGATACGGAGTAACCTCCACGTTCTGCTGTAACGGAATGTGATCGACGACCGTAAACTCCGGCACCGGCGCCTCGTCAAACCTCAAAAACGCGATCGTCGTCGAATCAGGGCTCCACCAGTACGCGCCGAAGTTTCCCCGGCCGTACAACTCTTCCTGATAAACCCAGTCGAGACGGCCGTTAAGGATCTTCGCGCTGCCATCGCGCGTCAACGCACGCTCGCGTCGCTGCATGCTGAGGTCTTCAACGTAAAGATTGTTTTCACGAACGAAGCTGACCATGCGTCCGTCAGGACTGAAACCTTCGCCGACTTCCGGTTCAGGCGTGCTCGTAAGGCGAATAGCCCGGTCGTTGCCAAACTCGTAGTAGAAAAGATCGTTGGCCCAGTTGATCAGGACGGCCGTTTCCGCGGGATTCATGTTGTAACTGCCGCGGTTCGCGAGCTGACGTGCATCCGCAGCGGTGACTCCCGGCAGCGCCGCAAACGCCGCCTGCATTTTTGCCGCGTCGAAGAAGGCAGTCGCCTCACCTGTCGCCGCATTCACCTTTTGCAGTCGCGGCACGTCGCGGCGCGACGCTTCGTTCGCGATCAGGTAGTGATTGCCGTCCTTGAGCCAGCGAATGTTCGGCGTGGTCCCGTTGAAGTTGACTCGCTTCGCCGGATCGAAAATGTCGTCGATTGTGAGAAGTTTTTGTTGGGCCTGAACAGCAACGCCAAGGGCCAGGACGAGCCCCAGCACGGTCGTTAGACGAGTGAGCAATGCAGTTATTCTCCTGTCAGTTTGTCTTCGTTTGGAATCAACTTCTTGATGAACGGAATCATCAACCCGAGCAGAATTGCCGCTGCGACGAGCGCGGCTGTCGTGCCGATAAACAGCTTCGGCGTCTGCTCCAGTTTCTCAGGATCGACACTACCGCCAACGAGTCCGGCAATCAGGTTTCCTACTGAAGTCGCCAGAAACCAGATGCCCATCATCTGTCCGACGTACTTACGCGGCGACAGCTTCGTCATCGACGATAGACCAACCGGGCTCAGACTCAGTTCGCCCAGTGTCTGGAAAAAATAACTGACCACCAGCCACCAGGGCGAAACTTTGATCGTGCCGCCGCTGTTGACGATTAGGTTCGCCGCCGGAATCATGAGCGCGAAACCGATGCCGGCAAACAAGAGTCCCATCGTAAACTTCGTCGGGCTCGACGGATTCTTCCCACGCCTTCCGAGCGCCAGCCACACCGATGCAAACACCGGCGCCAGCAGGATGATGAAAACTGAGTTAATGGATTGGAACCACGTCGCCGGGACAGTCCAACCAAAGAGCTGACGGTCGGTAAAGTCTTTGGCAAACAGGTTGAGCGACGTCGGCGCCTGCTCGAACGCCGCCCAAAAAATGGCGGCAAACACAAACAGGATTGCGATGACGACAACGCGCTTCTTTTCTCCTGAATTCAGTCCGCCGAACCCGAAGACGTATGCAAAGTACAGCGTCGCGATGCCGACAAGCACGTACGTCATGTTCCTGCCGATTGCCTGCGGATCGAGATGAATGACGCGCATCGCCGCCAACACAAATACTAGCGCCAGCAAACCAAGACCGGCGGCAAGCGCCACTTTGATCGTCCGTTCCTGACGCGCCTGTTTGACCGGATTCGGATCGCGAACGATATCAGTGCCCAGGTTTCCGAGAGTCGGACCAGCTCGCAGCGCAAACCACGCGAGTCCCGTCAACATGCCGACGCCGGCGATGCCGAAGCCCCAGTGCCAGCCAACTGCTTCACCCAACAGTCCGGTCATGATCTGGCCGGCAAATGCGCCGCTGTTGATGCCGACGTAAAAGATCGAGAAACCCGCATCCCGACGCGCGCCGCCCTCGGGATAGAGATCTCCGACGATCGCGGAGATGTTTGGCTTCAGTAGACCAGTGCCGAGGACGATAAAGATGAGGCCAAGGAAAAAAGGAGCGCGAGCATTCGCGAACGACGATAGTCCGATCGAGATGTGGCCCAGCGAGATCAAAACCGCGCCCAACATGATGGCCCGCCGCAGTCCCAACAATCGATCCGCAACCCAGCCACCCGGCAACGACGCGAGATAGACGCTCGCGGCGTAGATGCCGACGATCGCCGACGCCTGGCTTCTTTCAATTCCGAATCCGCCCTGACTCACCGCCGCGGCCATGAAGAGAATCAGAAGCGGACGAATTCCGTAGTAGGAAAACCGCTCCCACATCTCCGTAAAGAAGAGTGTCGAGAGACCGCGTGGATGACCGAAGAAGCTGCGATCCTCAGCAGCGGAGGCAGGGCGCGCAGCCTCATCTATCGATGTGGTCATAGAAGTGAATTCCTCTGTTGCAGCAGGATTAGGGCTAAGTGCTCTTTAGAACGGGAAAAGACCGGAAGCATTCAGCCAAAAGGCGGCGGGACTGTCAAGCAGAGGGTCCGTGTCGCCTGAGACGCAGACAACACGGACCGGAAGGGAACTTAGTTGATGGGGTGGTAGGTTTTTCCGTAACGCTTGGAAATGATCTTCACGTAGTTCTGCGTCTCAGTGTACGGGGGAATGCCGTTGTACTTGTCAACGGAACCCTCGCCGGCGTTGTACCCGGCGAGCGCAAGCTCGACGTTGCCTGAGAATCTCTTCAGCAGCCAACTCAGATACTTGGTCCCGGCCTCGATGTTTTGGGCCGGATCGTTGCGGTCGTGACAGCCGAAGCGCTCAGCAGCCGCGGGCATCAACTGCATTAGTCCGACGGCGCCCGCGTGCGATTGTGCGTCGGTGTGGTATCTCGACTCCTGCCAGATCACGGCATGAACAAAGCGCGGATCGATTCCTTCACGCTCGGCGGTGTCGAAGATGAGCCTATCGATGTCTTGATTGCCCGACGATGGCACGTCAGCGGGAATTGGGGTAACGAGCGATATCGGGGCCGCGTTGACTTCAGGCGCGAGTACGCGGCTGAAGAGAACACCGGTGAAGTTGGTAAAGAGAAAAACAGAAACAACTGTTAAGGGCGCTACTTTCAGGGAACGCAATAAGGGCGACTTCCGGGACAACTTCATTCAGCTTCTTCTCCAAGTCAACGATGACCATAAAGGCACCTGGGCTTTAACACTCGTGCAGACGTCACCTTGAGGGGGCTGCACCTCGTTCAAACTTTTCACGGAGGTCGTTATCAACGACCGCCGACTCTGATGGGTGAAGTGCTGAGTCAGTTGCCCTTTTGTAAATTTTTTATGACGCTAAGTAGTTGTAAATACATGTATTTATTCGATTCGATTGGACCGGTCATATTGAACGGGCCGTCAGCGTGACGCACAAAAGCGAACACTTGGCAGTTCGGCTTTCAAGTGGGTTTTGAATTGTTGACATCGCTCTCAGTGCTCAATAGTATTGCGCGCTGTTTCGGATCATTAAGTTCCCTCGCACCCAATCCCTGGCCCATCAGGTCCATAATGCGACCTGAACAGCGATCAAAGGACATCGCCTGTGCTTCTCACAAACAAATACCTCTGCACCTTGTTTACGTTGGTTCTCATGTCACGATTTGTGGGTTCAGCAATGGGCTCAAGCTGCGCAACCTCGGTAAACGTAGCACTTGCGTCGAGCGGTGCCGTTGCGACAGCCTCGTCTTCATACGATCCGAATGTCTGCGGTTCCGGCCCGGCCAGCGCTAATGACGGCGATCGGACTGGCCGAGCACGCTGTAGTAATCACGTCTGGAATGATGCGGCTCCCGCCAATACGTTTCCAGACTGGTTACAAATCGATTTCAACGGCATCAAGACCATCACGGAAATCGATGTAACGACGATTCAGGATCATCTCGAATGGCCAGTTGAACCAACTGAATCGATGACCTTCAGCCTGTACGGGTTGACTGCCTTTGAGGTGCAGTACTGGAACAACTCGACCTGGGTAACCATTCCTGGAGGTAGTGTCACCGGCAATAACAAAGTCTGGCGCAAGTTCACCTTCCCTGCCATTAACACTTCGAAGATCAGGGTGCTGGCGAGTGCCAGTGCCGACGGGTACAGCCGCATCGTCGAGCTGGAGGCCTGGACCGGACCATCACCCGCGCCGCGGTACGATCTGGCGCTCGGCGCGACGGCTACGGCCTCAACCAGCTATTCCGGTTGGGGGCCAAGTGCCGTAGTTAATGGTGATCGCAAGAGTTTGAATGCGTTCAGCAATGGCGCCTGGTCGAGCTCCGGCGCGAACAACTTTCCGGAATGGTTAGAGGTGAATTTCGGCGCGAACAAAACGATCAATCAAGTCGACATCTTCACGTTGCAGGACAACTGGGCCTCCTCGACAGAGCCGACTGCGGCGATGACGTTTACGCTGTACGGACTGAGCGGTTATGAGGTGCAGTACTGGACCGGCAGCGCTTGGGTTACAGTGCCAGGTGGCAGTGTTGCCGGTAATAACAAGATCTGGCGGACATTCATGTTCTCGCCGATTACAACGACCAAACTCCGCGTGCTCACCAGCGCTGCTCCGGACGGTGTCAGCCGGGTCACGGAGATAGAAGCTTATGGTCCGGAAGAAGACTGCTCGATGATGGCGAGGCTTAACCCGTTGAATGCGACCGGTGGTGGCGGTGAAAACCCGTTGTCTCGAAATTTTAACTGGAATCTCCCTCTAGTGAGTTTACCGGGTCGCGCCGGGTTAGATCTGAATCTGACTCTGTCATACAACTCGCTGGTATGGACGAAAGGAACTGCGTCGATCTCCTTCGACGACGATCATGGATTTCCCTCCCCGGGGTTTCGTCTTGGATATCCAACGATTCAACCGGCATATATCAACACGGAAACTGGTAAGTGGTCCTATCTGATGATCGGATCAGACGGCAGTAGAACCGAGTTGAGGAGCGTCAGTACCGGATCAGTGTTCTATGAAGCGGCAGATTCTTCTCACTTGCTTCTGGATACGACTGATCTCGCGTCGAGCGATCCAAAGATGATCCTGAGGACTACTGACGGTACGCAACTTACCTATAAGCCAAAGGCCGCTGCGTATGAATGCACGGAGATCAAGGATCGGAACGGAAACTACATCACAATCAGTTACAACAGTTCGGGCCGGATCGCGAACATCAAAGACACGCTTGAGCGGACAATCACTTTCGTTTATGACAACGGCTGGCTCACCTCAATCGAACAACAGTGGAAGCAGCCGAGTAACGCATCAACTACAATCACGCATACATGGGCGAGTTTTACCTACACCGAGGTGCCGATTGCGACGAACTTTTCCTCGATCCTTCCTGTGAGCGGACCGGGTTCGAGTTTGAGGGCGCTGTCGAAAGTAACACTTGATGATAACTCGACGACTGCCTCGCAGAACTCACGTTACGAATTCGCATATATCTCTTGGGGTCAGGTCTGGAAGATCAGTAACTTCGCCGCCGACAATCATCTGCTGAACTATCGCTCCTACGACTTACCACAAACCGCCACCAGCGCGCAGAGTGACTGTCCGCGCTTTTCAGCGCGGCGAGATTGGGCCGAGAAGTGGAACCAGAACTCCAGTGGCATTGAGCAGGAGGCAGTCACAACGTATTCAGATGTCGAGACCGGAACGGCCGCTGTACCGGGCCAGACCCCGCAGAGTGCCACGTTCGTTCAAGTAACAGACCCTGACCAAACCTTCACGAGGATTTACTTCCTTGGGACTGTGGGGAGCAGTACGTCCGGATGGCGAGTAGGCTTGCCGTACCTGGTCGACTCGTATGACGTAGGAGGCACGATCCCTCAGCGTCAAGTGATGACAACCTGGACTCAAGACAACGAATCGAGCGCGTTCATACTTAATCCGCGAGTAGCGGAAACAAACATTTATGACCCAGCCGGAAATCGCAAGCGCGTGCAGGTCCAGTATCAGTCATATCCTTTAGGCAATGGCATGAGCTGTCAGTTGCCTCAGGACGTTATTGAATATGACAGCGCTGGCGCAGTTCTACGAACCACGCGAACTGTTTATATGGACGTTGAAAATACGCCTTACATGAGCCGTCGAATTGTAGGCTTGCCGAAAGAGACTCAGTTGTATGAAGGTGTGGTGAGCTCTTCCAACCTGAAATCAAAACGCGAATTCATATACGACGAGGCAGGATCGATTGATGGGAACGACGCTCCAGTGCAGCATGACACCGCCTACTCCTCCAGCTTCGTTTCAGGCAGAGGTAATCTCTCGACCGTGAAGCGGTTTGACGTTGATAGCGTGTCGTTATCGCAGTTCACTACTTCGAAGATGAAGTACAACACTGCCGGCAGCTTGGTTTCCTCGAAAGATGCTCTCGATAACGAGGTAAAAGTGAGTTACACGGACGCTTTCTCCGACGGGATTAATCGGATCACGCTTGCCTATCCGACAAAGTTAACCGATCCCGATGGGTACTACTCGACGTCCAGGTATAACTTTGATTTCGGGGCGTTAACGTATCGCCAAACCCCGCCGGCGAATTACACAGGGTCACCATCCAGCCAGCCGGCTGGTCCAGAACAAACATTTGAGTACTACGATCATGGGAGACTGAAAAAGCAACTGAATCTCGTCAACCACGCTTACACAATGTATGTGTATGAATCCAATGGCATCCGGACAAATGTCAATAGCACGATCCAAGACGGACTTGGAGAAGCACACTCCTTCACCATCACTGATGGAGCCGGGCGTGTAATCGCCACGGCGATGGAGAACCCTGACAATCCGGGTAAAACCGGTGCATACCGTGCGCAGAGGTTTGGTTACGACGTCGTGGGGCGGGCAATAAAAACCTCAAACCCCGCTGAGACAAACGCTGTTGGCAACGATCCGAATCTGTGGGCGACGACTGATCACGACGAAGTAGCCGACTGGATCTACACGCTGCAAAGCTACGATTGGAAGGGGCGTCCGACAGTCACCACTAACGTCGACGGCACAACGAAACAAGTTGAATATGCAGGTTGCGGGTGTGCTGGCGGCGAAGTCATGACACTGATGGATGAGGGCACGTTAATCGACGGTGTGAACAAGAGACGATATCAGAAAACTTATACCGATATAGTCGGCCGGCCCACCAAGACCGAATTGTACGATTTCGAAGGTACCGGCCCTGGCGGTTCTGGCCGGCGACTCGATTCAACTACGATTACGACTTACAACGCGCGAGACCAGGTGAAAATGATTCGAAAGTTCGTCGGCGCGGCGCCGAATCCAGACACGCTGAGTTGCCCGACGGGAACCTGTCAAAAAACGGAAAACACTTATGACGGATACGGCAGGTTAAAGACACAACACGTACCCGAGCAGAATGACAACGCCGTGACCACCTGGACCTACAATGCGGATGACACTTTAAACACGATTACCGATGCTCGCGGGGCAGTTACGACTTACGGCTACACAGGTTCGCTGCGGCGATTGGTAAAGAGCATCACGCGAGAGCTCACGGGTGTCGCTACCGACAGTTTGCTTTACAACTACGACGCTGCCGGCAATCGCGTTTCAATGGACCACTCGGTTGGCGGCGCCGCACAGGACAGCATCGATTACGTCTACGACCAGCTCTCACGCCTCACCTCGGAGGCAAAGACCATCAACGCTTTGGCGTCGAATCCGTCCACTCTGGGGAATTACACAATCGGATATCAATATACGCTGTCAGGAAACCTCAAGAGCGTTACGGATCCGTTCGGCGGGATCACGAACTTAAGTTATGACGTTACCGGCAGGACAACGAGTGTGGCGGGATCCGCCGGCGGTTTGACAGGGACATATATCGATACCATTGGTTATCGCGCCTGGGGTGGCATAAGAAGCGTCGGCTCCGGGAGCCTTATCGAAACGCGAACTTATAACCGGCGTTTACAGCCTATCCAGTATCGCGGGGCTTCATATCGTTACGATTACACTTATTATGACGACGGCAGGCTTAAAGAGTTGATAGATCTGGACGATCAGGTCGGCGCCCCGAGCCAGGTGACTTTTCACTACATGTCGCGTCTCTACACTTACGACTTCTTAGGGCGAACATCCTCTGTCGGCGGCAGAACCACTCCGCAAAACATCCCGGCGCCGTTTGTGGGGAACTACGGCTATGACGAGTTTGGGAACATGAACAGTCGCGGTGGCTACTACGCACTGAACACCAGCACCGCTGTTGACACTGCTACGTTCGTTAACGATCGTCGCGTCGCAACCGGCTGGAGCTATGACGCGGATGGCCGTGTATTGACAAGTGCGGACACCAAGACCGCGAGCAGCCAGACGTGGAATTACGATGCTACCGGCAAGTCAATCACGATTACGGAAACTATTTCGTTGCCAACGCCGGCCACGACTACAACGAATACGATGAGATTCGATGGTAATGGCGAGTTGTTGTTTGAATCAGTGGTGAGTCCGACCTCGACAAAGTCAGACTACATGATCAACTCTACCGTGCTTAAGACGGCGCTCACTAAACTGGACGCCAGCGGAAACAAGGATCTGACTTATGCGCCGTCTAACGGACTGGGCATGTTCACGCAAGGCAAAGACTTAAATGGTAATCCGACATTCGGTGGCATTGCTGTGGACCCGTCGGGTTTGCAGGAAGGCGGCCTGGCAGTGGATCCGTTTGGCGCGCGGGTTCGGAACGTTCAGCCACCGGACTCCTCGCAACAACAGGCTAATATGCACGTCTTCGGTCCTCCTTACAGTGGTTATGGTTGGTCCAGCTTTACCGATGCCAACAACTTCTCGACGGGGTGTACACTTGACGGCGTGCGAACCAGCTGCCGGTCTGTCTTAGACGCACTGAGCCGAGGATTGGCCACGGGCGTAGTTGAATCACCCGGTACGGCCGCTAGCGTCTTTAACATGTTAGGTATCGTGACAACGACGTCGACGTCCCGTACCAGCAGAACTGTCGGCCCAGGAAACACGATCCACCACGACCGCGACGGAAACGCATACCCGGCTTACGGCACGCAGCGCACGGAGACTCAGACTACGACTACAATCTCAACAGAGTTTGTCCCCATCTTCGGTTTCGACATAGCCGACCCGCCCGAACCGCAGAACCCTCAAGACCCACCTGGCACACCAGACTACGTCAATTCTCAGGCTGTTAAGGCGTGCGCTGAGAGACTCTTCGGAATAACGCAAGCTGGCCTTGATTACCAGCCTGGCAACGGCAGGATTGGCTTCCAAGGGTTTGATGAGAAGCAGAGCAGTATGTTCGACTCCAATGCTGGATGGATGTACATAACGCCGAACAATTCTCTGAACAGTTATCAAATATCACAGGTGACAAATGCGGCATTGAAAGGAGGCGGCGGAGTTGCCTTTGGCTATACCGATCCCAAAGATCCGCGTCACCCCTACGTCGCTAACGACATCGCTGGATCGATGCATTATAGATGGTTCGTTCATGAGTTGGGCAACGCTTTGGCTTTTCTAACTGGCAAATACCACAAATCGTGGTTAACAGGAAAATACATCTATGACGATCCAAGCATTAGACCGAATGCTGCGCAAATAAGCGCGGCCGGTGAAGATGATCCTGGAGTAACTTTTTCGGATTGTGTTCGTAATTACAAACCATAGGTTAAGACAATATGGCAAGAACAAAGCGGAAACGGATTGTAGTCGCAGTCTGCATCTTTCTGTTGGCATTCTCAACAGGCGTCGGAGTCGCAGTGCTAAAGGGCTGGGTACGTTTGCGTCCTCTTTCGGTTGACACATCGAAGTTAAGTGAGAATGGTGGGCAGTCCTTCACCTATCAGGTGAGTGATCTGAAAACCGACGAACCGCTTGATTTCATTCAGTTTCTCAACGCCAACGTTGGATGGGCTGGAAATCACAAAGGGACGCTTTATTGGACCAATGATGGAGGAAA
>DASURS010000334.1:0-43906 GCA_036279935.1 Pyrinomonadaceae bacterium | reverse complement strand
TAGATGAACTGGTTTGCGGTCGGCATATCTGCGTGTGACGGATCGCGGTGTTCGACGTACGACAGCACGCGCCAGCAACGGACCATGCTGCGAATCACAATGAAGTAGTCGGAGTTTTCGTCAAACCCGCCGACTCGCGCGATCAGTTTCGCCAGACCATCGGTGACCGCTGAGATGCGCAGCCGCTGATACGCGGCGTAAGCGCGGCCTTTGCGCTTGATCATGTCCGCGAGATCGAGGTCGCCGAGCTGCTCGTCGTACATATAGTCTTCGGCCCACTTATTGCCGGACGGCAGCGGTGCGAGCGTGCCGAATTTCTTCCAGGCGTCGTAATCGTTTGCCGGGATCTCGCGGCTCATCTCCTGTTTGACTCTCGACTCGTCGCGATCGACGCCGGTTGTGATCGCTTTGAGACGATCGATCAGGCGGTTGCGTTCCTTCACGCGTTCGAGGTCTTCGCGAATCGTTTCGTAACGCGGCAGCGTCAACAACGCCGACATGACGTTCTCGATCGCGTCAGGTTTGTCTTCGCGCTCGACGTCGTCTTCAGGATGTTCCGGCGACGGTTCGATGTAGATCAGTTTTCGATCGACGGGCACATCTGCGTTGCGGTTCATCAGGGTCTCGGTCGCGTAGGTGAACGGCTTGTTGTCGAGATAGCCGCCGTCGCCGAAAGCTCGTTTCGGGAACTCAACCGTCGAGACGCCGCGCGGGTCGAGATAGTCGCGATAGAACCTCTGCCACAGGTTGCTGTTCGAAAGACTGTTGGCCTTTTTCTTGTACTTGCTGTGCCGTCTGAGCAGCGCGTCGGTGTCAGCGAGGCACATCGGCTCGAAGGCAAAGGGAAACGACGACGTGCAGCGCGCGGCGTAAGCGAGAAACGGATTGTAGGCGGTGAAGAAGTCATTGCGCGTTTCCTGGTTGCTTACCGAACGCTGCGAGTAAACGAAGTGCATCACGTTGCGATGGCGGCGTTCGTAAACGAAGTCGTCCGAAAGACGGATCGGCAGCACGACGCCGTGAAGGTCGGTCGAGGTTACGAATAGATCGAGCTCGTCTACGTACGGCGACTCCTCCGTTTCCTTCTGTTGCGGCGTCTTTTCATCCATGCCCTCAAACGCGTCGAGGAGCTTGAGGTACATGCGCTCGCTGTTGAGCAGCGACGTGGGCGGGTCTTGAAGTGACAACGGCTTTTCGACGGATCGCTTGTCGTTGATTAGCGTATCGATATCACCTTCTTTGACCCAGAGTTCCTTCAGCTTTTCCATGTCCTGACCGTTGGCCAGCGCTTTGGCGAGGAAGATGCCGTTGATGCCTCCCGCTGACGTGCCGGAGAGAATGTCGACGACAAAGCGCGTCGGCGGAAGGACAGAAGTGTCCAAAGCTGCGTGTTCGCGGTCGGCCTTGATTATGTTTTCGTCTGCAAGCAGGTAACTAACCTGGCGATAAACGCGCTCGGTGCCTTTCAGATCGACATTGCCGGTCTTCGCGGTGGAGCGAACCAGTCGCAGCAGTTCCTGGGCGATGCCGTTGATGTAGATCGCGAGCGAGACACCGCCGTACATGACGATCGCAAATCGAACTTCCTGCGTGTAATCGCCGGTGGGGGAACTTGCAGCCATTGAAACCTCCGTTCTTGAATTGGCCGCAGAGCCTATCACAGCGGACGCACATCGGATCACGAATTATCGTTGAAGAAATCAAGCAGATCTAATATTGTAGGCGCGCTTCAAATCCGCTGACCTCGCTCGTTTACATCACCTTGTTTCGCATTGCCCTTCTCAATTAAAGGAGACCCTATGGACCTGGGCATCTTGAACACGGTAATCGCGCTTGTGATCGTTTTCCTCGTGTTGAGTCTGCTGGTTCAGTCGATCCAGACCTTCATCAAGAAACTTCTCAAACTGAAGTCGAAACAGATCGCAGACTCGTTGATGGACCTTTATGAACAGGCGATCGGCACGACCCCGCCGGTCACGCCTGCTGCTGCTGAAAACACCGCCGCGGCTGCGAATGCGCCGGGTGGCGAGACCGGCACGCCGGCCCCGTCTCAGGCGGAGCTTTTCAAAGATCGCGTCCTCGAACAGTTCAAGAACATCGGCCGGAAGACGGCGTTTGGCAGGCCCGTGCTCGATTCACTCTCGAAGCAGGACCTGTTCAAAGTGATGGGCAAGCTCGAACTGGAACGATTCTTCCCAGAGTACGTCACGAAATTTGAGGATTTGTGTAATCACGTGGCGACGCTGCGGACGACGATCGAAGACTTATCGAAGAACGACAGTCTGCGCGGCTCCGCGAGCAACAAAGTTGCGGAGATCCGCGCCATTCTCGCGCCGATTTTCACGAACGTGCAGGCTGTTATCGACGGCCAGCAAGTGAAATCGAAAGTTCTGTTCGCGGACCTGCTACGGCTTGGAAAGCTGAATATCAAGGACTTGCTTACGCTTCTCGATGAGGCACAGGCCGCGATCACGCAGGAGAAAGAAGCCGCCGCGCAGGCAAACAACGCGGACGAGGTGCAGCAGCTCGAGTTGCTGTCCGGCGGACTGGTCAAGGTCGCGAAAATGATCGGCGACTTCAGTCAGAAGTTTGACGAGGCGGTTTCGCCGTTGCGTCACAAGCTCGAGCAGGTCGAGATCTGGTTCGACACCGTGACGCAGAGTTTCGACGAACGATACGCGCGGCACATGCGCACGGTGTCGATCTGCATCAGCATCGTCGTCGTGATAGTGCTGAACGCAAACTTCTTCCGCGTCTACCGGAGCATCTCGACGAATGAAGTGCAGCGCAATCTGATCGTCGACAGTGGACCGGAGATTCTTAAGCAGGCGAGGGAAGCGCGCGCAGCGACGGGCGAGATCGCAACGTCAACGACACCCGCAGCGACACCCGCAGCGACACCGGTCACAACTGAGTCACCAACGCCGTCACCATCAGCGTCACCGACGCCGTCACCAACGCCGCCGCCGCCCGCGGGAACTGAAAACACCAACACGACCGCCAACATTCAGACTAGCGACACAACGGCCGCCAACACCGCCGGCGACAAGACCGCCGCTGCCAAACCAACGCCATCGCCCGTGAACATCCGCGAAGAGATCGAACGCACGCGCCAGGAGATCGATCTCCTCTCCAACACGTACCAGGGCCTCGGCTTCACTCCGCTCAGCGGAGCTCAAGTGCGATCGTTTCTCTGGAGCACGGGAATCTGGACCGCGTTTTGGGACGGCAAAGGCAAAGACAACAAAAAGGAACCCGCGTGGTGGGGCTTCACTCTCGCCCGCAACGACAAAGGCGTTCCCGTTAACGAATACAACGTCGCCGTCGCGAGTGACTGTCAGGAGGTTGACAAAAACGGCCAACCGCTGGTTGATAGTCAAAAGCGGCCCATCAACTGCACGCCCGCGTGGCGACTGCAATCACGCGGCGAGTGGTGGGAGAGTTTGAAAGGCGACGTCGTCACGCTGATTGGCTGGGCCATCATGGTGATGTTGCTGAGTGTCGGCGCGCCTTTCTGGCAAGACACGCTGGAATCGCTCTTCGGCATCAAGAACCTGTTGCGCCAGCGCAGTGCGACGCAAAACATCGAGACTAAAAGCGGAGCTGGACAACCAAAAGAGTGATCATTTGGCGAGTCTCGCCGCGTAAAATTTGTACGGACCGAACCTAACGAGCATAAGGAGCAAGAAATGGCTACTTCTACGACTACCCTTCCCAAACCGAAATCGACCATCGTCAAGCTCAAAGTCAACTTCGAGCTGAACACACCGAACGGCCTGCGCCGCGTGATCTTTGGTCTCGAAAAGGACGCCACCTCAGGCAGTCTTGTCGTTTGGACGATCAACTTCCAGTTGTTCGAGCGCGCGAAACGGACGGACCCGTACACCGACGCGATCGTGACGCTCAACGTCGAGGTCGATAAGGCGCTGTTCCCGAAAGCAGAGAAGGCCGCCCAGGGCCTGACGCCGGGCCAGAGCGCTCACGCACTCGGACCGGCAGCCGACGACGCGAAGGCCGCCGCCGACGGCGAGATCGACGAAGAAGACGCCCAGGATACGATCCAGAACACGCTCAAGAAGAAGTAGCTCCGGGCTACTTCCGGTGCTCTGCGACTCTGCGGTTATTGCTTTTTACTCGATATTCACCGCAGAGCCGCAGAGCATCGCAGAGATACGCAGAGAAGATTTCCACGTGTGATGCAAAGGGTGGCGTATATCTGCCTGTTGTCTCTGGCGTTCGCGAGCGTGTGCGTGGGCCAGAGCAGGGAAGCGATCGAGCGCACCGAACTCGGCGTGCTTCAGAACTACTACGCCACCCAGGACCCTGCTTACGCGAACGTCGTCGCACGTCTGCCCGACCTCGAAACAACGCTGAACCAGTTGAAAGAGCGAGTCACGGCTGCGCAAGCCGCGCGTCCGGGACAGGTTGAAGTTTCAAGCTGTCTTCAGGTCGTCAACACGGCACTGCGGCGAACGACGTCCGCGCTAAAGGAAACTGACGTTTCCCAGTACGGCAACATTCGGACCCTGGTCACCATCCCCGATGAAGACGTCGACAATCTACTCGCAAAAGTTAATCAATGCGCCGCCGAACTGAACACGTTGGTCGGGAGCGATTCTGGAATCGCCGAACCGGCGAGACGCCTGCAAATCATCACGCAGAACGTGCAGGAGCAGTTTGATCAGATCGATCTCGCGGCGGCGGAAAGGAAAGCGAAAGCCGCGCTGCGCCGAGTAGTCCCGGAGAAGGCGACAGCGCCAGCACCGGTTCCCGGCTCATGTGACAACATCGATCTCCAGCAGGCGGGATTCATCGTCAGAAGCGTGCGCATCGACGACCCGTTCAAGTTTCTTCCGTGGGTGAAAGCCCGCGAGAATCGCGCCCTCAATCAAATCACCACGCTGGTCCAGGGCAAGCCGTTCACGTACAAAGACGCGGGCGCCAAAGGTCTCGACATCATCGAGCGCGAGAACTTCCTGCCTGACACGACCGATCAACGGGTGAAGATCCGCGTCGAGATCGTCAGCGTGCAAAACTGCACCGACGGCCAGTTGGACCTCGTCTACCGCATTTACTCAACGCAGATCATGCCGGTCTTGAGCGGGCGGCCGGAAGCACGTGTCACCGAACGAGAAGCTCCGCAGACGTCCGCCGGACAAACGACGGTCGTCGCGCCCGACGCAAGTCAGTTTCACTTCAAACCGATCGCCGGTTACGACCTGACGAACCTGCTGACTGGCGGCGCGCGTTTCGAAGTCACGTCTGAAAAGTTCTGGAAACTGCCGTTGAAGTCACTGCTGATCGAAGGCCAGGGCAACGCGCGCACGCACTTCTTTACCGGCGGGTTCGAAGGTTCGCACGATGGTGAGGTCGATTCGCGCGGATGGCTCGCTCACGCGGAGTGGATCTTCAACTACACGAACTACAAGCTGCCGACCGGTGCAGGCGAGATTCAGGGTGGGCACGTGAACGGGCAGTTTGCGGGCGTGACGAAACCGTTCGGCAACGGTAACTTCGCGTTACGCTTCGGCGGCGCGATCGACGGCGGAAATCGCCAGAGCGACGTGACCGGCGTCGTGTTGTCGCCGGAAACCGTTCCCGACGCGGGCTTCGGCACGTTGAAATTCTATGCCGGCCTCGACTCGCGGCTCGCGCGACACGTGTTCGCGCTCTCTTACGGCCTCGAGCTCGGTTCGGTTGGACCAGCCGCGCGAGTCGATTGGCGAAAACACATCTTCGACGCACGTCACCAGTTCTGGAAGTCGATCGGCAATCACCGGCTGTTGGACCTTGAATCGCGTTTCACGCTGGGCACGCTGCAAGTGCCGGGAACGGTGCCTTTGCCGGAACGGTTCTTCGGCGGCAACAACGAAGAGTTTCTGATCGCCGGCGACTCGTGGCAGATTCGAACGAACCCCGTCATCCGCGCGATACCGGGCAGCAAGTTATTTCGCACGACTAATGGCGCGGGCGGCAGAAATTTCTTCAGTTACAACTTCACGGCCGCCTACGGTTTCTGGCGCCGTACGCTTGTGCCGGAAGAGATCACGAACGATCCGGACTTTCAGTCACAACTGCAGGGCGCGATGACCAGCGTCACGAGCACGCTGCAAAACTACTACTCTTCGAAGGACGCGCATTTCGCGAACGTCGTCGCGCAACTGCCGGCGATGCAAACGGCGCTCAACGATCTGAAGACTGCGGTTACAGCCGCACAAGCCGCGCATCCCGGACAGTCGGCGGACCTGTTCAAGGCTTGCACGCGAGCCGTGAGTGGCGCGCTCAGGCGGACGGCGAGCGCGATTACGCCACAGGCGGCGGACCAGTACGGGCTCGTGATGTTTCTGCTTTCCGACGATCCGGATGAGATTCAGTATTTGAACGTTACGCAAGCGTGCGGCACAGATCTTAATAACGCGATCAACGACAACGATGTCGCGACTGCGGCGGGACGCGTCGCAACGTTGAGAGGCTCGATGGTGGCGGAGTTCGGCAAGATCGATCAGAACGCGGCCGGGAAGAAGGCGGCGAGCGACATGGCGTTCACGCGCCGCACGCTCAACACGCTCTTCAACGACGTCAATATCTATTCGATCAGTTCGGTGGTTGTGTTTGACGTGGCACGGATCGGACCGGCGACGGACAGGATCGGTGGCGTTCGTTACGGGCCGGGCGGCGGCATTCGCTTCGAACTCGCCAGCGTCGCGCATTTCACGTTAGGCTATGCGTGGAATGTGAAACGCGGGCCTGACGAGGGTCGGGGCAACGTGTTTTTCTCCATCGGAATTCGAGACCTTTTCCATTAACCACAAAAGGCACAAAAACACAGAAGGCACAAAAATTTGGTATGTGAGCCACCCCCTTTTCTCTCTTTCTTCTTTGTGCATCTTGTGTCTTTTGTGCCTCTTGTGGTTAAAAAACTTGGTGCCAAATGACAAGACGGCTTTCACTTGAGGACCTCCGCGGCATTTTGCTGCCGACGACGACGCCTTTCGACGCTGACGGGCAAATTCTTTCGAGCGCAATCGCGTCGAACCTGCGCGCGTGGAGCGCGACGGGCGTTATCGGATTCGTCGTGCTCGGATCGACCGGCGAGCGCGTTCACCTCGACGAGCGCGAGTATCTGCATGTCATTGAAACCTCGCGCCAGGCAGTGCCGGATGATCTGGTTTTTATTGTTGGCGCGGGGCAACAGAGTACCGTCAATACCATCCGTGAAATAAACAACGCTGCGGCGGCGGGCGCGGACGCGGTGCTCGTGATCACGCCGCACTACTATCGCTCGGCGATCACGCAGGAAACGCTGGTCAGTTTCTACACGGCGGTTGCTGACGCTTCGCCTGTTCCGTTGTTGCTATACAGCATGCCGGCGTTGACCGGGATCAAGATCGAACCGCAGACGATCGCGCGTTTGAGCGAGCACGGCAACATTATCGGCGTGAAGGACAGTTCGAACGACGTCGCCGGCTTTGCTGAGACTGTTCGACTCTGTCCGGTAGACTTCGCAGTCATGACCGGCAACGGCACTGTCTTGCTCCATGCTTTAAGTGCCGGCGCCACGGGAGCGATTCTCGCGGTCGGATGTGTGGTTCCGGAGATCTGTGTACAAATATTTCGAGAACGGGATCCCGCTTTGCAGGCGAAACTCACCCCACTCGCCGCCGCCGTCACAACGCGCTTCGGCATTGGTGGCCTGAAAGCCGCGCTCGACATGGCCGGTTACACGGGCGGTTCAGTCCGCGCACCACTTCAACCACCGAACGAGTCCGCCCGCAACGAGATCGCGAGCTTGCTTGAGGCGCTCGTTGTGTCTGCCTCATCTGTGGCCTAGAATGTCCGGCAGGAGCTGAAATCCATCTTGAGCACCGCCGAAGCCGCTTGTCATAGCACCCCTGAAGAATCCGGTTTGCGCGTCGAGACCCTTCCTTTCGATCGCGTTCCGCACCAGTCGCGTCTATTTCTCGACTACTTGAAAGACGCGACCGCGTTGCGCAACTTTTATCCGTCCGCGGTACGTTTTCATCACGAGCTGCCGCAACGCATTCCGGAAGTGCTCGCCGCGCACCAGGTCGATCGAGACAAGCTCGCCGACGCGCTCGCCGCGATAAATCAGCGCTGGGGCGCGTCTGAAGAGACGCTCAACAACATCAACCTGCTCCGCGACGCTGACTGCATCGCCGTTGTTTCAGGCCAGCAGGCAGGGCTTTTCACCGGGCCGCTCTACACGGTTTACAAAGCGCTCTCGGCCGTGAAGCTGGCCGGCTGTCTGAGTCAGCGAAACACGAAAGCCGTTCCCGTCTTTTGGATGGCGGCCGAAGATCACGACTTCGTCGAGGTCGCCAAAGCGGAGTTCATCGCACGCGACTGCCAGCTCAAACAGGTCGAAGTCTCGACTGACGTGCACCGTGAAGGACAGCCCGTCGGCCGCGTCGTGCTCGACGATTCGATCAACGCAGTCGTGGACCAACTGTTCGAGCTGTTGCCCAATTCGGAGTTCGCCGACGACATGAAGGCGCTGGTCCGAAGCGCGTGGCAACCCGGACGCGGCTACGCCGACAGTTTCGCGACGATGATGACGGCGCTGCTCGGTCGTTACGGCTTAATCTTCCTCGATCCGCTCGACCCGGAGATGAAGAAACTCGCGGCGCCGCTCTACTCCGCGGCCATCCGCCGCGCGCCGGAGATCGCGTCCGCGGTCGAACAGCGCAGCCGCGAACTGGAAACCGCCGGATATCACGCGCAAGTGATGGCGACCGCCAACTCGTTCCCGCTGTTTCTGCACAACGAAGCCGGCGCGCGCCACGCGCTGGTCCGAAACGAAAACGGTAAGTATCAAACGAAAGACAGCGAGAAGGACTACAGTCTCGACGAACTGGCCGAACTTGCCCTCGCCGAGCCGCAATGCTTCAGTCCGAACGTCACGCTTCGCGCCGTAGTGCAGGATTACCTGCTGCCGACCATCGCGTACTACGGCGGCGCGGCGGAGATCGCGTACTTCGCGCAGACCGCCGAGGTCTATCGCGTGCTCGAACGTCCGGCGACGCCGATTCTGCCGCGCTCGAGCCTGACGATGATCGAACGTCACACGGGCCGCGTGCTCGAACGATATGGCCTCACGCTCGCCGACTTCTTCGAAGGTCTCGAACCGGTGACGAAGCGCGTCGTCGAAGAGCACCTTGGCGCCGCGACTGCGCGCAACTTCGCGAGTGCCGAAGAAAACATTCACGGCGAGCTCGATCGTTTGAAGCTCGAGCTTCAGGCGATCGATCCGACGTTGGCGGACGCGCTCGAAACCGGACGCAAGAAGATCACTTATCAACTCGAAGGCCTGCGCACTCGCTTCGTGCGCGCGCAGATGACGCGCGACGCAGCCGCCCACCGCCAACTGCAACGCGCGTTCGATCAGATCTACCCGAACAAAGACTTGCAGGAACGGCACATCAACATCTCATCGCTGCTGGCCCGCCACGGCACGTACGTCATCGAGTGGATCTACAACGCGATTAACTTAGGTTCGAATGAACACCAGGTGGTTTATCTTTGAGCTTAGTACTTTGTGCTTTGTACTTTGTTCACCTGCTGACCGCATAACTTTAACTCGAATCGTAAACAAGCGAACAAAGTACTAAGCACTAAGTACAAAGCTTAAAACCGAATGTCGAAAATCCGCGTCCTCGCAGATCACGTTGCCAATCAAATCGCAGCCGGTGAAGTCGTTGAACGGCCCGCGTCTGTCGCGAAAGAGCTGGTCGAGAATTCGATCGACGCCGGCGCCACGCGCATCACGATCGAGATCGAAGCCGGCGGCCGTCGCCTGCTGAAAGTGTCCGACGACGGCGAGGGCATGGTGCGCGACGATGCGGTGCTCGCGTTCGAACGTCATGCGACTTCGAAAATACGCGTCTCGGCGGATCTGGCAGCGATCGGCACGCTCGGATTCCGCGGCGAGGCGCTTGCGTCGATCGCTTCCGTTACGAAGATCGAGTTGACGACCAGCACCGAAGGCGCGTCATCGGCAACGCGCGTCACGATCGACGGCGGTCGCATGCGCAACGTAAAAGACGCAGCGCATCCACGCGGCACGACGATCGTCGTCCGCGACCTGTTTTTCAACGTACCCGCGCGGCGCAAGTTTCTGCGTTCGGAAGCGACCGAAACGTTTCACCTGACAAACCTCGTCACTCATTACGCGCTGGCCCATCCGGAGATCGCGTTCACGTTTGTAAACAACGGGCGCGAAGTTGTCCGGGCGTCGGCCGCGAAAGACCTGCGCGAGCGTGCGTACCAGATATTCGGCGGAGAGTTTTTGGAGAACCTGTTGGAAGTGAACGGCGGGCATCCGGAGGTCGCGCGTGTTACCGGTTTTGTCTCCGCGCCGCGCGATCGACGCACGTCTCGTGACTCGCAGTACTTGTTCGTGAATCGCCGGTTTGTTCGCGACCGAATGATCGGGCGCTCGCTGTCTGAAGGTTATCGGTCGATACTGCCGCACGGTGTTTATCCGGCGGCGTTGCTGTTCATCGAGACGCCGCTCGAAGAGGTTGACGTAAACGTGCATCCGGCGAAGACTGAAGTGCGGTTTCGACGGCAGGCGGCAGTCGCCGATGCAGTGCGTGAAGCTGTTCGGAACGCCTTATCATACGTCCGTCCTGAACCTCCTGTAACTGTTCAAACCTACGTTCCGCCGCCACCAGCACCTGCTCCATTGCCACAAACACGGATCGAATATGTGCCGCCCTCAGGCGATGAAATTGCCCGTGACGTAGCGGCAATGATTGAAAAAAAATCAGTTGAATCCGTGGTTCCGCCAGTGCCTTCAGCGGAGAAGTTCACGAGAGAAGTCGAACCCGAAAAGCTGTCTGCAAACATCCGCCCGTTGGGCCAACTGGACGAGAGTTTCATCATTGCCACTGACGAAGAAGGCCTGTTGCTGATCGACCAGCACGTCGCTCATGAGCGCGTGTTGTTCGACAAGTACCGCGCGCTCGAATCCGAGCGCCGCACCGACGCGCAACAGCTTCTCGTCCCGGAAACCTTCGACCTGACTCCCGCGCAATCAGCCGTCTTCGATCAGCTCGCGCCCGAACTCGAAAACTACGGCTTCGAACTGATGCGACTCTCGGGACGCACTGTCGCGATCAGGGCAACGCCCGCGGACCTTCCCGCCGGCGAAGCGCGCAACATGCTTTCAGAGTTGCTCGACACGGTCGACGCGGAAAAGAAGAGCAGCGCGCGCGAAACGTTGCGCGACGAGATCGCCGCCTCACTCGCCTGTCACGCAGCGATCAAAGTGAACATGCCGCTGGCGCCGGAGAAGATGCGCTGGCTTATCGATCGTTTGTTGCAAACCTCGTCACCAACGACGTGCCCACACGGCCGCCCCGTCATCCTGCGCCTCAAGCGCCGCGACATCCTGAAAGGCTTCCACCGGATCTGATCGAATCGCCGTCAGAGTTCGTCGAGGGTTTTTATGACGGCGGCCGGATCGGAGAGGTCGGGGATGAATTTGTCCGGTGCGTGTTCGAGGAGTTCGTCGTTTGAATAGAACCGTCCTGTGCCGACCGCGACGGCGCGAGCGCCGAAATGGCGGGCGCAGTCGATGTCGTTTGGCGTGTCGCCGATGACGATGAACTGTTCGGGAGCAAGGTCCGTTCGCAACTGCTTGCGAATGCGATCGGCGGCGAGTGCAGGAAGATCGCGACGGTTGTGCGACTCATCGCCAAACGCTCCCGGCAGCGTGAAGTACTGGTCCAACCCGACAAGCTCCATCTTCAGGTAAGCCATCGGTTCGATGTTGCCGGTCAGTAGCGCCGATCGATAGCGCGGATCTTTGTCCAGTGCGTCGAGCGTTTCGCGGACGCCGGGAAGCAGTGCGAAGAAGTTGTTGCCGTTGCCGGTGACTTTCCTTGCTTCAGCCGTCAGACGTTCGCTCAGGACGGCGATGCGCTCGCGCAGTTGCTCGTGAGTGATGCCGTGACCGCCGAGCGCTTCGACAAAGATCTGAAGGTCAGTCATCCCGGATACGTGCAGGTCCGCGAGTCGACCGGAGGTGCCAAACAACTCTTCGAGCACCGGAATCGTGTACACCTTGTAGCCGTCCGGCCGCGTCGACCGAATCAACGTCCCATCAATGTCCCACAGCAAGATTCTCATTTTTTTAACCACAGAAGGCACAGAAGACACAAAAGGCACAAAACAATTACTAAGACCAAAGACCAAAGACCAAAGACCTTTTTTGTGGCTTTACTCAATCACCGCTAAAACATCGCCAGCGTTCACCGTGTCGCCCGGCTTGACGTTGATCGAAACAATCACGCCCGCGCGCGGCGACTTCATCTCGTTCTGCATCTTCATCGCTTCCACCACGATCACGCCGGTGCCCTTTTCGACAGTCGCACCAGCCTCAATCTGCACGCGCACGACTTTCCCCGGCATCGGCGCCGTAATCTCTGCCAATCCGTGGTGATGCCGGTCCGAATCCTGCCCGCTTCGCAGTCGCTTCGGATCGACGATCGCGATCGCGTGGTTGCGACCGCGCAGACTTACGTCAAAACCATCGTGCGATTGACTGACGCGACACTCGTGCACTTCGTTTTCGCGAAAGAACACGTAACATCCCGGCTCGGGCTCGCGCAACTCGAGTTCGTAAACACGGCCATCGATCTCGGCACGCACCGTTCCGCCGTCGATCCGCACGTTCAGATCCAGCTCTTGATCGCCGATGACGGCCTTCAGCTTCACGACTTGGTCCACCTCCGCAGTCCAGCGGTACGTGCCGCCATCTTCCAACGCCCATCCGTTGTCGCTGGGGCGAACATTGGTTGCTGCGTTCGAGCGTAATGGATTGCCGCCGCGATCGCTGCGAGATCAATCTGGTCCTGCGCGGGCTCGATAACTTCAGAATGCCGTTCGTTGAAGCGCGCGATGAAGCCCGTGTCGAGCCGTCCGGCGACAAACTCCTCGTCGCCGACGACGGCACGGAAGAACGGGAGCGTCGTCGTGATACCTGCAACCTGGTACTCGTCGAGCGCGCGGCGCAAACGATCGATCGCTTCGTCTCGCGTCCGGCCCCACACGGCAAGCTTCGCGATCATCGGATCGTAGTAGATCGAAACTTCAGACAGGTTCGCGACGCCGCTGTCGACCCTGATTCCCGGACCTGAAGGCTCGCGCAAGTGCGTGATCGTTCCCGGCGACGGGAAGAAGTTGTTCGCGGGATCTTCAGCGTAGATGCGGCACTCGATCGCATGGCCCGTCCAGCGCACGTCGTCCTGCGTGAACGACAACGGCGCGCCGGCCGCAACCTGAAACTGTTCGCGCACGAGATCGAAACCGGTGACCAGCTCAGTAACCGGATGCTCGACCTGAAGACGCGTGTTCATCTCAAGGAAATAGAACTCGCGCGTCGCGTCGGCGAGTAGAAACTCGACCGTTCCCGCGCCCGTGTAGTTGACCGTCTTTCCGATCTTCACCGCGGCTTCGCCCATGCGGCGACGGAGTTCGGGATCGTTGATCGGCGACGGGCACTCTTCGATCACTTTCTGATGCCGTCGCTGAATCGAACACTCGCGTTCGCCGAGGTGGACCACGTTGCCGTGCGTGTCGGCAAAGATCTGTATCTCGATGTGGCGCGGACGTTCGACGGCCTTTTCAAGATACAGCGAAGAGTCGCCGAAAGCGGCGGCCGCTTCAGTTTGCGCCGTCTCAAACGCCGAACGAAGCTCTTCGCCGCGCGCGACGAGCCGCATGCCTTTACCGCCGCCGCCGGCAGCGGCTTTCAACATCACCGGATAACCAAACTCTTCCGCCGTTGCGCGCGCCTCATCGAACGAGACCAGCGCCTGAACAGTGCCGGGCACGATCGGCACGCCTGATTCAACCGCGGCGCGCCTGGCGCTCGTCTTCGATCCCATCATGTCCATCGCGCCGGCGGTTGGGCCAATGAACGTCAGGCCCGCCGACGTGACGGCGCGAGCGAAATCGGCGTTCTCGGCGAGGAAACCGTAGCCGGGATGAATCGCTTCCGCGTTCACTTTTCGGGCCGCCGCGATAATGGCGTCGATATTCAGATAACTCTGACTCGACGACGCCGGTCCGACGCACACCGCTTCATCAGCCGCGCGCACGTGCAGGCTCTCGACGTCGGCTTCGGAGTAAATTGCGACGGGCTTGATCCCCAACTCGCGACACGCGCGAACTATCCGGACAGCGATCTCCCCACGATTCGCTATGAGCACTTTGCGAAACATTCGATTTGAGCTTTGTAGTTGGAGCTTTGTGTTTTGTCCCAGTTCTTCGAAATAACAATTGCGCTTTCAGTCTAAGCATTTCAAAGCACAAAGTACAAAGCACTAAGTTCTAAACGACGATTGAGTTCGCTGGTTGACGCGGATCGTAGCGGACGACGATGCCGTTGCCGGGTGCGTAGTCGTTCGAGCGCTGTTGTTGCTCCTGGCTGAGTGCCTGCGAAGATTCGTAAAGCACTCCGGAGAGCGTGTACGTGTAAGTAACATGCGTGATGCGCCCGTTGTCGAGGGAGACGGCATCGATAACGCTGCCGTCGGTCATGCGGCCGCTCTTCGAGAGTCGAGCGATTCGTGAGGCTTCATCTTCAGGTTTTTTACGGAAGCGATCGAGAAACGACATGCGCCGCTAAGGTTGCAGCCCCGCGGAGACCGAGCGGCCAACGCCGCCTTTGGCAACGTCGCTGTACCTCTTGAGAATGCCGTTGCTGCCGATCCAGTCGTCGTCGGTGCCGAGGATCTTGTCTTCGCCGGGGAGCCGGAGTTCATACGTCGTAAACGCCAGCCCGCTCGGCACGTCGTCGGCTGCCGAGGCAAGGGAAGCGTTGCGAATGACTGCGCCGCGAAGTCTACGAGATTTTTCGGATGCCACGGCGGCTACGTCCGCGCTTGGGTGATAACCGTTCGGATCGAACGTCGCGAGGGCTGCGGCGATCGAGCCGTCGGGATCCGGAACGCGTTCGCGGAGTTCTTTTAAGTCCGCCGGGTAAGTTTTGTAGAGCGAGCGATACTCGAGGAGGGCGCGTTCAAACATGTGCCAGTTCGCGCGAATGCCCGCCTCTTTCGCGAGGCGGCGGTTTTCCAGACGGGCCGGAACAGTCACGCCGATCAGCAAAGCGATCAGCGCTACTACCAGCGACGATGCGAGCAAACCACGGCGGGCGTATTTGACGCCGCAGAATCTCTCCGGTTGATGTTTGATTGAGCGATACAGCTTTCGGCCCAGCCATGCGGTAATGATGAGGAGCGGAATCGCGATCCACTTCAAACGCCAGGCAGCAGTTTCAGCCGCAGCCACCAGGGACCAGAACCCAAACGTTTTGCGTTGAAACATTGCAACGGCGGTCTGCGTCAGGAACATGAGGACGGTGAGCGAGCCGCCGACTGCCAGGATTAGCGCGCGTCCATACGACGGGAGTTCGTAGGCCGGTTTTGGGAGAGGCTCGCCGACGGCGCGCGCGCCACATTGGCGACAGCCATTGCTCAGGGCTCCAACAAACTTGAAGCCACAACACGGACAGATAGTCACTCGATTACCTCAAAAGAATTTCGAATTGCGAATCGGGAATTTCGAATTTCATGTTCAGTCAACAATTCGCAATTCACTTCGCAATTCCAAATTCGCACGCGCAATTCCAAATTCGCAATTCGAAATCCGCAAGTCGAAATTTCAACTGGGCTTCGTCACCAGCCTGCTCTTGGGCCGCCGTTCGCTGTTCCCACCGGACTGAGCATACGAAGTTTCCGCGCCGGCGTTCTCCGTTTTTACTGCCTCAACCTTCGCAAGCTCACGCCACGTATGATACATGCGGTGCGCGAAGGTCCAATAGGAGCCAACTGCAAGCACCCACAAGACAGCCGGCATCCGATTGGCAAAGAAATTGTTGGACCCTGGATGAGTACTGAGCGCGCCGATAATAAAGAGTACAACGCGTTCTGGGCGCCGCAGGAAGCCAACGTCACATTTGGGAATCAGGCTCTCGGCCCGCGCGCTCGCGTAGCTTACCATAACCGAGCCCATTAGTCCGGCGCCCGCAAGAAAAACGTTAAGAGTCGAATGCAACTCCGTGTCGCGCGCGTAAAAGACCATAAGGCCCACAAACACAACCATATCCGACAGCCGGTCCAACGACGAATCCAGGAACCCGCCGAACCGCGTCACGCGGCCCGAAAGACGGGCCACCTGTCCGTCGAGCATGTCGAAGAGGTTGGCGACGATCAGCGCGATTCCGGCCCAAAAAAACCGGCCCATGCCAAAAAGAAGACCGCAACCAACGTTCAAAGACACGCCGATGACGGTCAGTATATTTGGACTGATGTGCCCTTTCGCCAGCCACCGCACAATCGCGTCAATGATCCGCTGAGCGGCGCGTCCGATACTAGCCCCAAACATCTTGTTAGGTTTGTTTCTCCTTGGCTAAAACCGTGTGTTTTTTAACCTTAAATAATACCGGTCCAGACTGTACGTCGGCAGACACTACAATTCGTCGTGCAAGGTGCGCAATTGCCGGATTTCGAAGTTGCGGGCGCCTGCCGGTGTCCGCACGACGACTTCGTCACCTTCCTGTTTACCCATCAGGCTCCTGCCGACGGGCGAAGTGGTTGAAATCAGGCCCTGGGCCGGATCGCTTTCCTCCGGCGTAACCAGACGGTACGTGACCTCTTCGTCCTTTTCGGCGTCGTAAAGAACGAGTGTCGAGCCGTACGAAGCCTTGTCGCGCGGCACTTTATTGGGATCGATCGAGGCAATCTCGCTGATGCGCTGGCGCAACTCGACGATGCGGGCCTTGACCACGTTCTGCCGGTCGAGGGCCGCGCGATATTCGGAATTTTCACGAAGATCGCCAAACTCGAGCGCCCGCTTGATCTCTTTCGGCAGATGAATGCGGAGCTCGCTTTCGAGTTCGTCTAGTTCGCCCTGGAGCTTTTCCTTAATTGCCTGTGACGACAACGCTGCACCTTTCTCCCGCGGTTCTGTGAGCAACTCGGGTGCCAACAGACCGCGCTGCTAAAGTTGCCTATGATAACTGGCTTCGTCCGGCGCGCCAAAAGAAACGCCGGTGTCACGCGCGGTCCGCACAAGCTGGCCGTCCGGCGGCACTGTTTTGATGTTCTTTATCGCGTCGCTCAGCGGTACGTTTACGACGTCTCCAGCTTGCAGCGCCACCATTACGCCGCTTTCTCCCCTCGCGAGCGCGCGCACCGCGCACGAGCCGAAGTTCGTCGCCAGCATCCGATCGAAAGCGTTTGGACGTCCGCCGCGTTGCAGATGACCGAGCACGACGCAACGCGTTTCTCTACCGGTCACGTCCTCGATTTCGTGCTGTAGATGCTGACCGATTCCGCCGAGCCGGGGTGCACGACCTGTATCACCCTTGTCCTGATAAACCAGCTCGTGGCCGATCTCTATCGCGCCTTCGGCGACGACGATAATACTAAAGTTCGCGCCCATGGCGTCCCGTGAACGCACTTTCTTAACAACTCCGTCGAGTGAAAACGGGATCTCCGGAATCAGGATCACGTCCGCACCGCCCGCGAGGCCCGAGTGGAGCGCGATCCAGCCGGCGTGCCGGCCCATCACTTCCAAAATCATCACGCGATCGTGCGACTCGGCCGTGGTGTGCAGGCGATCGAGCGCCTCGGTAGCGATGTCCAAAGCCGTGACGAATCCAAACGTCAATTCCGTGCAGGCGAGATCGTTGTCGATTGTCTTCGGGACGCCGCAAATCGGAACGCCGCGTTTGTGAAACTCCTCGGCGATCGTCAGCGTGCCCTCGCCGCCGAGGACCACGAGCGCTTCGATCCCGAGAATCTTCATGTTCGCGATCGCTTCCTGGTAAACGGCCTCGACGCTCATCTGCACGCCGTCTTTCTTGCGGACGACGAAATGGCCCTGATTGCGCGTGCCGAGGATCGTTCCGCCGCGCGGCAAAAGTCCGCGCACGTCGGAAGCAGTGAGTGAACGAGTCTGGGTTGCGCCGAGCAGTCCGTCGAACCCGTCTTCAATGCCGATGACGCGCATGCCGTATTCGCAAGTGGCAGTCTTCACCACTGCGCGAATCACCGCATTCAGACCCGGTGCGTCTCCGCCGCCTGTCAGAATTCCAATGGTTCCGTACATAAGAAGGACTGCGACAGTCTAACATTGCTAATCGCCGATTGCCGATTGCCAATTTGGGGTCGACCTCGTACTTTCGAAACCAATCGGAAATCGGCAATCGGCAATTGTCAATTCTTCCAAGTCTGGCGTAGCATACCAGCAAAATGGAAATCGATGACGACGCAAAAGAGATAGTTCGCGAGATCGGCAGCGCGATAAATGAATCCGTCGAGAACTCGACGAAGGTTGCTGAAGCTATCGAACGTTTGCGAGAAGCCGGATACGAGATGGAATTGACACTGCGCCTCGAAATCGGTTTGAGACCTCACGCGGGTGAAGAAGAAGCGGAAACCGACCCGGCCGCGCTCGATCTCACCGACGAAGACTTGCAGGTCTTGCAGAGAATGAAAATCCGGATCGATCCGGAACTCTAAGATCTCAAATTTGAGATCTGAGATCTCATTCAGGGGCCTCATCACTTCCCGTTAGCGTTTGTTGCCGCAGCGCCGCCGCGCCAAGCAGTCCGCCCATTCCCATCGATTCAACCGCGCTACTTGGCACCAGCATCAACGCGCCTTTTTCCTTCAACCCTTCGTACAGCATGTTCATCGCTCGCAAGTGCAACGCTGTGGGATTGTCGCGATACGACCGGGCCGCAGTTTCGAACGAGTGTGCGATCTCGACTTCCGCCTGGCCCAGGATGATGCGCGCCTGTTTCTCTCGCGCCGCCTGCGCCTCGCGCGACATCGCGTCCTGTAGCGCCGGCGGAATGATAACGTCGCGCATCTCGACCGATTGCACAGTCACGCCCCACGGATTGGAACGTTCGTCAATCAACTGCTGCAACTCCTCTTCGATCCGTTCGCGCCCGCGCAGCAGATCCGTCAGCGAGGTTCGTCCGATGATGTCGCGCAGCGCCGTCTGTGCGGCCCAACTTACTGCTTGCGGATAGCTCTGCACCTCGAGCGCCGCCTTCTCAGGATCATAGACCATCCAGAACAGCACCGCGTCGACGTTGACCGGAACGGTGTCTGACGTCAGCGTCTCTTCCGCGGCAAAACTCGTCGTGATCACGCGCTGGTCCACCCACGCTGAAACTGTGTCGACGAACGGGATGATCCAGAATAATCCCGGCCCTCTCAGACCGACGTAACGTCCGAGACGCAATACCACGGCTCGTTCCCACTGTCGCGCGATCTTCGGCGCCTGCGCGAACAGCACGCCAAGGATCAAACCAGCGATCACAGCCGCCGGATTGAACGTCATCCACGTTGCGAGCGCGCCCAGCAACAATGGGACAAGAAAAACTACGGCCGACACGACGTTGAGTCGCGGCGTGTCTACGGCCGGAAGGTTATTCCTGGTTTGAATCAGGCTCGTTGAGCTAGACATTTTTCACAGTCTCCTTTTTGCGCCGGCTTTGAAGTTGATCAAGCACGTCGTCCAGCGAGAAGCCCATTGCCGACGCCTCTTCGAGAAAGCGGTCGACAAGTTGGTTTAGGTGTTTTTCGTGGTCATCGCGACGACTTGCAGCGAAATGGCGGGCGCTGACGAAAGTTCCCACACCGCGGCGCGTCTCGAGCACTCCCGAACGCTCCAGCTCCGCATAGACTTTGGCGACGGTGTTGGCATTGATGCGCAACTCGACCGCCAATTGCCGCACGGTAGGCAGTTGCTCGCCGATGCGCAGCTTTCCGGTCGCAATTGCAAACTGAATCGCCCTGGTCAACTGCGCGTAGAGCGGCATCGGGTGCGAAGGGCTTAATGAGAAGATTCCGTCCATTTCCAGAGTTGTACTACGACAATAGTACAAGTAGGGTTTCAGAAAACACAGATCGGGACGGATTTGGCGCAAATTGAGCGGTGTGGTATCTTGTCTGGCTTTCAAAACCTGCCCATTTGTTCGCCTTTATAGGTCGAAAGAGGAGTTCAGCCAGAGTATGTCTACGCCTAATGGAAACGTGAGTGCCGACGGTCAGCACGTCGGCAAAGTCGTGCAGATCATCGGTCCGGTGCTCGACGTCGAGTTTCAGGGAGGTTACCTGCCGCCGATTTACCAGGCGCTCAGAGTCGTCTCTGAAGGATTCGACGTCCCCACTCCGATCGACGTCATCGCGGAAGTGCAGCAGCACCTCGGCGAAGGCCGCGTGCGAACGGTGTCCATGACCCCGACTGACGGCATGGTGCGCGGCATGAAAGCCATCGACACCGGCGGCCCGATCACGATGCCCGTCGGCGAAGGAACTCTCGGCCGCGTGCTCAACGTGATTGGCCAACCAGTGGACACCCTCGGTCCGGTCAAGCACGACAAGCGCTACCCGATCCACCGCCACGCACCCACTTTCGAAGAACAGTCGACCGAGTTGCAGATGTTTGAGACCGGCATCAAGGTCATCGACCTGATCCAACCGTTTCTGCGAGGCGGCAAGATCGGTTTGTTCGGGGGCGCGGGCGTCGGCAAGACGGTTATCGTGATGGAGTTGATCAACAACATCGCGAAAGCGCGCTCCGGTTTCTCGGTGTTCGCGGGCGTCGGCGAGCGAACGCGCGAAGGAAACGACCTGCTGCGCGAAATGGTCGAATCGCAGGTTATCCAGTTTGGCGACACGTTCAATAAGCACTTCCACGATACGGGACAGTTCGATCTCACGAAGGTCGACATGAACACCATCGGCCAGTCGAAGGTGGCTTTGATCTACGGGCAGATGACGGAACCGCCAGGCGCGCGTCTGCGAGTTGCGCTTTCCGGACTGACGGTCGCGGAATACTTCCGCGATCAAGGTCTCGACGTGCTGCTCTTCATCGACAACATCTTCCGCTTCACGCAAGCGGGCTCGGAAGTGTCGGCGCTGCTCGGACGCATGCCGTCCGCGGTCGGTTATCAGCCGAACCTCGCAACCGAGATGGGCGAAATGCAGGAGCGCATCACCTCGACGAAGACGGGTTCAGTCACGTCGATTCAGGCGGTCTACGTTCCCGCCGACGACTACACGGATCCGGCGCCGGCGACGACGTTCGCGCACCTCGACGCGGTCACGGCGCTCTCGCGACAGATCGTCGAGCTCGGCATCTACCCGGCGGTCGATCCGCTCTCTTCGTCTTCGCGCATTCTCGACCCGCGCATCATCGGCCGAGAACACTACGACACGGCGCAGGACGTGAAGCGCGTGTTGCAACGCTACAAAGATTTGCAGGACATCATCGCGATTCTTGGCCTCGACGAACTGTCCGACGAAGACAAGCTGATCGTGTCGCGCGCGCGCAAGATTCAGAAGTTCTTCTCGCAACCGTTCTTCGTCGCGGCGCAGTTCACCGGTCTCGAAGGGAAGTACGTCAAGCTCGAAGACACCGTGCGCGGTTTCCGCGAACTGGTCGACGGCAAACACGACGATCTGCCGGAACAGGCGTTCTACATGGTCGGCACGATTGAAGAAGCAATTCAAAAGGCGAGGTCGATCGCGCAGTAAACAGTCCCGTTATGGCAGACAAGATTCAACTCGAAGTTGTCACTCCTGAGCGGCGTGTGTTGGCCGAGTCCGTGGACATGGTTACGGTTCCGGGTCTCGGCGGTGAGTTGGGAATTCTTCCCGGTCACACGCCGTTGATCTCGCAACTGCAAACCGGCGTGTTGACGTACCTGCAGGAAGGGAAGAGCTCTCAGTTGCACGTGTCCGGCGGGTTTGTGGAAGTGCGCGACGATCACGTGTCGGTGCTGGCGGAAGTCGCGGAGCGGCCGGACGAGATCGACGCGGCGCGCGCGAAACTTTCACGCGAACGTCTCGAAAAGCAACTTAGCTCGTGGACGGGAACTGAAGAGGACTTCGAAAAGGCGCGCGCGAAGCTGGATCGATCTTTAGTTCGACTCCATCTGGCGTCCTCGCGTTAACCACAAAAGGCACAGAAGACACAACAGGCACAAGAAAGAAGAAAAGACAGAGAGAGACAGGGGCAGGTGCTTTAAACTCGTTGTTTCTGTTCTGTTCTGTCTCTTTTTCTCTTTTGTGCCTTTTGTGTCTTCTGTGCCTTTTGTGGTAACCCGTTACCCTATCGCCGCGCGCATTTCTCTCACGGCGGCATCCAGTCCCACGAACACAGCACGCGCAACGATGTTGTGTCCGATGTTGAATTCGATAATCTCGCCGATCTCAGCGACCGCGCCGACGTTCCGGTAAGTCAAACCGTGACCCGCCGCTACCAGCAACCCATACTGCGCGGCCAGTTCCGCCGCTTCTCTTAATCTACGCAACTCCTGATTCGCTCGGACCGCGCCTTCGCCGTGAATCCCGCGCGCGCCCAGCATCGCATCCGCGTAAGCAGCCGTACACAGCTCAACCTGTTGCGCGCCGACGTCGTGCGCGACTGCGATCTGCTCGGGATCCGGATCGATAAACAAACTCGCGAGTATGCCCGTCTCCCGCAGCGTGTCGACGGCGGCGCGGACGTTTGCTGTATTCGATTTGACGTCGAGCCCGCCTTCAGTCGTGATTTCATCCGGTCGCTCGGCGACGAGTGTCACTGCGTCAGGCTCAGCTTGGCGCGCGATCTCGAGCATCTCGTCAGTCGCCGCCATCTCCATGTTGAGATACGTCGTGACTGTCTCGCGCAGCAGTCGAATATCGTGGTCCTGAATGTGACGGCGATCGCCGCGCAGATGGACGGTGATCCCGTCCGCCCCGGCTTGTTCGCAGATCATCGCAGCAGCTATGACACTCGGCTCCGGCGCTCTCCGCGCCTGCCGCACTGTAGCGACGTGATCGATGTTGACGTTGAGACGTGCTGTCATTTGATCTTAGTGCTTTGAACTTTGTACTTTGTCCAGCCAAAATACCAAGTACAAAGCACAAAGTACAAAGCTCAAACTACAAAACTCAAAGTACAAAGCTCACGGCTGCGCCTGCTCATGCACGGCGCGAATGGCGCTGTCGTAAACACCACGGCGCGCTTGTTGCCGAATCAGTCCAACCTCGCTCAGCATCTTGACACTATCGTTGAGGAAACTGATCTTGCTGCCTTCGTTGTGGTCCCATCGCACGGGCACTTCTCGCAGTCGCAGTCCGGCTCGATAAGCGAGATAGAGCAGCTCGACGTCGAACCCGAACCGGTCCACAGTCGCAGCCTCGACCAGCGGACGGCACACTGACATTTTGAACGCCTTGAACCCGCACTGCGTGTCCCAGAACGGCAGCCCCGTCGCGAGGCGCACGAAGAGATTGAACACCCGGCCGCCTTGCTCGCGCCGCCACGACTGGTGTACGCCGATCAGCTTGCGGTCCAGCGCGCGGGATCCAAACGTCACGTCGCACTCGTTTCTCAATATCGGGTCGATCAGTTTCGGCGTTTCGGTGATTGGCGTCGAGAGATCGGCGTCGGAAAAGAGCGCGACGTCACCGCGCGCGGCGAGTAGTCCAAGCCGGACCGCTCTTCCTTTTCCGAGGTTCGATTTGTAGCTGATAACTGACGTCCGCAGCGGACGCGACTTCGCGAACGACTCCCGCGCGAGCGCTGCGGTCTCGTCGCTCGAGCCGTCGTCGACGACGATCACTTCGCCGGTAGGATAGTTCGAGCGCATGTAGTCGACGACGGCGTCCAGGGTGCTTCCCAGCCGCGTCGATTCGTTATAAGCAGGAATGATGACTGATAGAATATCGGACATTCGGGGCGCTCAATCGCAATATACCACACCGTTCGCAGCCGCGGTTTCGTGCGTCGAAACTCCCGCTCGCCCTGTGTTATATTCTGGCAATGGAAGTTGCTCGCCAATTCGATCAGCCGTCGTCGGAGTACAAAGGTGGATGGGTTACCCGAAAATTCACCCTGATGGCGCTGGCAGTGATCGTAGTTGCCGCAATTGTGGGCGGCACTATCGGCACTGCTGAACGACTCGGCGGGCTCACGTCGGCAGCCTCGAAGAATTCCTACCGCGTCGCCGACGAGATCGAAAACGACTACAACGAAGCCGTCGCTACCATCACTTCCAACTACTCCGGCGACATCGACCACGAAAAAGCGACGCAGGCCGCGATTCAGGGCATGCTTTCCACGCTCGATCCGCACTCGGCTTACTTCCCGTACAGCGAGTTCAAGAAGCTGAAAGAAGACCAGGATTCGAAGTTCTACGGCATCGGCGTCACCATCGTTCAGCATCGCGACGGCGTCTACGTTCAGTCGGCCGTCGAAGGCGCGCCGGCCGCGAAACTCGGTCTGCGATATGGCGATCGCATCGTCGAGGTCGACGGCAAGGATTCGCGCGACTGGACGAGCGAACAAGTCTCGAAAAACGTGCGCGGCAGTTTGGGCGAGCCGGTCACGATCAAAGTCGAACGCGCAGGTTCGGCGGCGCCGATGTATTTCACTATCGTTCGCGCCGCAGTTCCGCTGCCGACTATTCGCAACGCCTACATGCTCCGGCCGGGCACCGGCTACATCGGCCTGACGGGCGGTTTTCAGCGATCGAGCGACGAAGAGCTCGCGAAGGCGATGAAGACTCTTCAGGAGCAGGGAATGCGGCAGCTCATCCTTGATCTGCGTGGTAATCCGGGTGGGCTTCTGGAGCAGGCCGTCGACGTCGCGAGTGAGTTTTTGCCGCGCGGGCAGGTCATCGTTTCCGTGAAGGGACGCACCGAGGAGTACAGCGAACCCATCGTCTACAAATCGACCGGTTCAGACCCGGCGACGTTGCCGCTCGTCGTACTTATCAACCGAAACACAGCGTCAGCTTCCGAGATCGTCGCAGGTGCGATTCAGGATCACGGCCGCGGTCTGATTGTCGGCGAAACGAGTTTCGGCAAAGGTCTGGTCCAGCGCGTTTACCAGTTGCCGTTCAATACCGGCTTAACGTTGACGACCGCTCGTTACTACACACCGTACGGTCGTTCCCTCCAACGCGACTACTCGAACGGCTCGCTTTACGATTACTACACGCGTCACGATCTCGAAGAAACGCCGCCTGCGCCTCCGACCTCAAATGGCCCACGCAATCTCGAAGCGCCGCTGGCGCTCGCTTCGCCGACACCGCATCCGCACAGTGGCCCTGGCGTGCAAACGGCCGTAGGCCGCGTGTTCTACGGCGGCGGTGGTATCACTCCGGACATCGAAATCAGGGAGCCCGCGAACACTCCGACGCGCGCGCGCATCGTTGAAGCTGCGTTTCACTTTACGAGACAGTTGGCGGCGGGAGTTCTTCCGGGGCTTGAATCTTACAAGGTGGACAAGGTCCAGTACGGAAAGAACGCGAAGCCCACGGATTATCCGATTACCGATCGCGTGGTCGAAGCGTTCCGAAACTTCCTTCGCACGCAGCCTGACTACCACGTCCTGCCGGCGCAAGTCGACGAAGATCTCGAGTTCACGAAGATGCGACTGCGCCAGGAGATCATCACCGCGTCATTCTCAAACGACGCCGGCGCACGCGTCCTGCTCGACAGCGACATCCAGGTCCTGCGCGCTCTCGAAGCACTTCCCGACGCGAAACGCCTCGCCGACAACGCTCGTAACGGCGTTTGGCAAGGCTAACCGGCCCCGCACGAGCCGGTTATCTACGTATTCCCATTCGGATTTTCTGGGTGAAGGCGAACCTGGGCCAGGGCGTCGCCGAGCCCGCCCCACTTTCATTGGCGACGCCCTGTTGAGCCCCACACTCTGGATCTGGGAGTTTGTGTGGGGCGGAACTGCGCGGCGGCGGCGTTGAAAAACGACGCCAACATATCCACCCCCACAATGGCCTCGCAATGTATTTGCAAAAAGGGATCAATTAAAAACCATGCAAATGTTTTTACATATAGCCGGCGGGCACACTTCTCCCCATCCGTCGGCCTCCGACGACAACAAGCTATAAGAAAGTTCAAATCAAACTATGGCCAGGTGATGATTTCCAGCACGATCGCCGTCAGCAGGTCCGAGGTGTCGTCAGACGCCGTCAGTGAATCCGTCGAACCGTCGTCCGTCGTGATGGTGTCGCCGGTCGGAGGCGGCGGAGTCGACGTAATTCCGCAAGTCGGAGCCTCTCCGGCAAGGACTGAGACGGAGAGGATACTGGTCAGGGCGACGGTTAACATGAACCGTTTCATGAAGTTAGCTCCTTATTTACCATTAAATGTGTAAACCTGTTTGCATCGATAAAGATTAGAACCAATCAGCAACAGTTCTTGCAAGTATTCGCGGAGAGATTTAATATCTCTCCCGCAGTCTCCTACTTCGCACCCGAAAGTCTCATTTCTAATGCGGACGACCTCGCCGAGGCCCGAAAGTTCTAGTCTTACCACGAACGAAGAAGCCGTGTTGCGGTGTCGGACCGCCATGGAGTTGCGCGATCGCGGCGACTACGACGGTGCGCGCGAGGCGATGGCGCCACTCTGGAGTGGAATCGGCAGCCGGCCCAACACTGAAAATCTTCATCCGTCGATCGTGCCGGAAGTGTTGCTGTGCACCGGCATTCTCACGGGCTGGTTGGGTACTCGATACGAGATCGCCGATGCCGACGACTATGCGCGCGATCTGATCAGCGAGAGCATCACGCTTTACGAGGCGGCCGGAGACTCGAAGAAAGTCGCGGAAGCGCGAACCGAGCTAGCGTACTGCTACTGGCGAGCAGGCGCGAACGACGAAGCGCGAATCATGTTTTCAACCGCGCTGGAAAGATTGACGACCGAAGGCAACACGCGCGCGAATGCGTTGCTGGGTTTGTCCGTCGTCGAGTGGTCGGCTTCCCGCTACGACGTGGCGTTGAAAATCCTCACGACGAACGCGCCGCTCTTTCGGAAGATCACGAACCATACGCTGAAAGGTTTCTATCACAATCAATCGGCGATGACGTTGCGAGCGCTTGGCGCCAGCGGAAATACGAGCGAGTACTTCCAGCGCGCGATCAAGCACTACGAAGAGGCTGATTATCACTTCACGCTTGCTCGTCACACTCCGTATCGCGCTCAGGTCAAAAACAACGTCGGCTATCTGCTTTTCAAACTCGCGCGATACCGCAAGGCCCACGAGTATTTAGACGCTGCCCGACGGCTGCTGGTCAGTGTTCGGGACAAAGTGAGAGTCGCGTATGTCGACGACACTCGCGCGCAGGTCTTTCTTGCCGAAGGCCGTTACGTTGAAGCAGAGACCGCGGCGCGAAGCGCAGTGTCGACTTTCACGAAAAAAGGACGTCACGGCTTCCTCGCGGAAGCACTCGTCACCTACGGCGTCGCGTTGGCTCGTCTTGGCAAGACTGTGCGAGCGCAGGACGCTTTGCAGGAGGCGATCGAAGTCGCACACCGTTTCGACGCGCTGAATCAGGCAGGCATCGCCGCGTTGACGCTGATCGAAGAGATCGAAGAGTTGCCGTTAGACGCTCTGCTGACAACTTACGACAATGTGAATGAATGGTTGCCGGAGCCACAGCGACAGCCGCTGTTGGCGAGGTTGAACCAGGTTTCGCAAAAGGTGATCGCGCGGTTGCGAAACGAGAAGAGATTTGAAGGCGCGGAAGTGCTGGTCAAGCGTCTTTGCTATCCGCAGGAAGTCTTGAACTTTGAGCGCGGGCTGATCCGGAGCGTGTTGTCGGAAGTCGACGGCAGCGTGACTTACGCCGCCGCGCTAATGGGAATCAGTTACCAGCGTCTGGCCCACATCATCGAGAAACGCCATCCTGACCTGCTCAACGAGCGCACGCCGGTGCGCCGCCGGCCGCGGCAGAAGAAACCGGAGTTGTCCTCACGGCCGCACGGCGCGGAAGTTGTCGAAAATAACTAGACCGGGAGCGGACGGCTCGGGTTGCCAGGTGCCGCCTTTGAGCTCAAACATGACCGCGCCCAGCGGTACCGACGCCGTGTCCCATCGCTCGCTGTAACGAACGGTCCACGTTCCCGGCACTCCGCCGTTATCACTCGCCGTCTCAAACACTACGTTCCCGCTTCCTGAATCGTGACGAATGCGCCAGTAGCGGTGTGTCACGGAGCTGTACGTCGACGTGAAGAGGTTCCGCTTGGCGCCGGCGATTTTCGCCTGGCAGATCAGTACGCCTTCCTCGACATAGATGCGGTAATAGTTGTTAGCGTCGAGCCCGAGTGTAAACATCGCGTCGGCTTTGGTTGAGGCGGACGGAGGTTGGACCAGTTCGACGTAGCTGTAGGCGCCGGTGAAGTTGTACGTCGTCGCTGAGCGGATGCCGTTGTAATGCGAGCCTGACTGGCCGGCGAAGAGCGGGCCGATTTGCAAGCGCTGCGACGTTTCGGTTGTGGCGACGGTCGAGTCAGTGAATCCGCTGAAGAGGTTGTTGAGTTGCCACTTCGCGAAGTTCATTGAGTTGTCGTTGAAATCGTCCTCGAGTAGCACCAACGCCGGTGTCGGTGTTGGCGATGGGGTCGGCGTTGGCGTCGGCGTTGGCGTAGGGGTCGGCGTCGGCGTCGGCGTCGGCGTAGGCGTCGGCGTCGGCGTAGGGGTCGGCGTCGGTGTAGGCGTAGGCGTAGGTGTCGAGCCGCATGGATCGACTGGTCCTACCGGCGTCCAGAAGCCAGCCCAACGCCACCACTGCGAATCGGTGCCAAACGCGTAAACGATCTTGTTGCAATAGAGAATCTCCGGTCCGGAGCCCGCCGTGTTCACGCCATTGCGAAAGATGATTCCACTGCTGTTTCGCGTCCACACATCGCCGTTGCTATCGATAATCTGAGTCGCCGGCGGAACGCGCGTGTTGTTCGGTGACTCCTGCGATGGTGTCGGCGATGGAGTCGGAGTGGGGGTAGGTGTCGGCGATGGAGTCGGAGTGGGGGTAGGTGTCGGCGTCAGCGTTGGTGTAGGTGTAGGCGTTGGCGTCGCGCCCGAACAGGGATCGACTGATCCGGTTGGTATCCATCCATTGTTCCAACGCCACCACTGCGAGTCGGTGCCGAACACATAAATGATGTGGTTGCAGTAAAGAATTTCAGAGCCGGCGCCCGCCGTTCCGCTGCCGTTGCGCAGGATTGCGCCGCTCGCGGTACGAGTCCAGACAGCGCCTGCGCTGTCGACAATCTGAGTCGCCGGCGGAACGCGCGTGTTATTCGGCGACTCCGTAAGCGGTGTCGGAGTCGGCGTTGGACTCGGCGTCGGTGTAGGCGTCGGTGTCGGGATCGGAGTCGGAGTTGGAGTCGCAGTAGGCGTCGGAACTGGTGTAGGCGTTGGCGTAGGCAAAGAGCTGGAGGCTGTGAATCTCCACGTCGGTCCCGTCGTCGTCTGGCCCGCCATCGTCTTACCGACGATGCGCCAGTAATACGTGACGCCATTTTGCAATCCTGAAATCAGGTAACTTTCCGAACCATCCGGCCCCAGCGTCCCGGTCACCACATCGGTCGCGATGCGCGTCAGGTTAATGTCGTCAGTCCCGAGATAGACGTCATACTTGTGCGCCCAACCGCCGCCTTCCCACGTCAGCATCGCTGACGTTCCGGCTGTCCCGTTGTTCGCGGGCGACAAATTAACGGGAATGCTCGGCGGCAGCGGCACAAACGTGTCGTACTCGATCGTCGAATTCCACTTCCGGTTAAACTGATCGACAAACCACTGGAAGAACCACGTCTTGTTCGTGAAGTAGTTGTGCTCTTCCTGGTAGTTGAACGACTGCCAGCTCCAGTTTGACGAACCAAAGATCGTCAACCCGCGCCCGTACAGCGTCACTGACTTCTGGTGATTCAAACCGCGATGCTTTCGCATCTTGATCTGAACGCCCGCCGCATACAGACGATCGACGTTGTACGGCCCTGTAAACTCCGCACCCAGCCGGCTCGCGTCGAAGCGATATTCGTTAGGCTCGGCGAGCAATCGCACCGGCACTCCGCGCGCCAGCGCTCGCAGCAAAGCGTCGCAGATGCCCACGTCGGTAACGCGATACATCGTCAGATCGATCTTCTGGTTCTCACGATCGATCTCCGCAATCGTCCGTGCGCCGTAGTCTTCGGCAGGGTTTTGATTCGGCAGGAAGTTGACTGACGGATCTATCGCAAACGTCGCATATTTGCGCGTCAGCGGCCCGGAGACGTTCGCATAGTTTCCGTAAAGAACGGTGTCAGTCCAGACGTCGTCGAATCGCGTCTTGAAGCTGTTAACGACCGTCGCGTCGTCCGTGAAGTACCATGCGCCGTCGACGTAGTTCGCGTACGGCTCGTACGGCGCGACGTCGGCGTCGCCGAAGTTGGAGCCCGTAAACACGACCTTGTTCTGACCCGCTGCCAACAGCAACTTGACGTGAACGATGCCGTCGCCGAGTTTGTAGCGCATCGGAATACCGGCGGCGTTGAACTTATCGATCAGCGGCTGGTTTCCCGGAAATTTCAGGTTCGCACGCGGCTCGACGATGATTCGGACGGGCACGCCGGCGTTCTTCCTCGCGATGATTTCGTCGGCTAACCCCGGCAGCTCGATCATGTAGAACGCGATGTCGAGCCCGACGGTCTCGCCGCGCACCATGTCGATGATTGGGCCGTAACAGTTCTCGAATGCCGGATCGCAGAGACGTTCCTGCGCGGTCGTGCGTTGGGGCGCAAGTAAACAAAAAGCAAAGACCAACCAGAAGATAAACATGAAACGCGCCCGGCTGGTCATCACTTGAATTCTCCCTGAGACTGACTTGAGTGAGTAAATCTTAATTAGCGTCAATGGCGAAAGCCTTTCGAGATTATCTCGAAGGAATGTCTGGCCGGGCGTACGAAAATTCGGTCAAACATCGAATTTGTTGCATTTGGCCCGGCACTTTAATTATAGTCCGCACGACAAACTGCAAAAAGTTTGGGTTGCGTTGCGTAACACCGTTCTACTGGCCTTTTTCTAAGGCCCGAGTTCTATCCCGCAGAAGTTAGAAAGCCAACCTAATTTGAAAGGACACTTTCGGATGAAAGACCGGTCCCGCTCCGTTTACGATTTCGGAATCCTATTAGTGATCGTTTTTGCAGTCGCACTGGCTACAGTGACGGTTTATTCGCAGAACCAGGCCCAGCCGCAAAACCCGGCCGGCGCCCCTGCGGCGACGCAAACTCCGAGAACAGCACCGACTCCAAGCCCCACGCCGACGCCCATCAACTGGTCGACCGATCCCACGCTGAAGCGTTTCGTCTTCCGCAGCATCGGGCCTGCCAGCATGGGCGGCCGCATCGACGACATCACCAGCCCTGAACAAAACCCGTACGTCATCTACGTGGGCTTCGCGACGAACGGCGTTTGGAAGTCTACTAACAACGGCACAACTTTCCAGCCGATCTTCGACACTTACGGGACGCATTCGATCGGCGACATCGCGATCGCGCCATCGGATCCGAACATCGTTTGGGTGGGCACCGGCGAACCGAACAACCGCCAGAGCTCCAGCTACGGCGATGGCATCTACAAGTCCGTAGACGCGGGCAAGACTTTCACGAAGATGGGTCTTGAAGACTCGCAGACGATCGCGCGCATCGTCATCGATCCGAAGGATCCGAACACCGTTTACGTCGCAGTCCTGGGTCACCTGTTCGGACCGAACAAGGAACGAGGCGTCTACAAGACGACTGACGGCGGACGAACCTGGAACAACGTCAAGTTCATCGACGAAGATACCGGCTTCACTGACATTGCGATGGACGCGTCAGACAGCAAGACCCTGTACGCGGCTTCGTATCAGCGCCGCCGGACCAATTTCGGCTTCAACGGCGGCGGTCCCGGCAGTGGCATCTGGAAGACGATCGACGCCGGCAAGACGTGGAAGAAACTCGAAGGCGCGGGTCTTCCGGAAGGTCTTCTGGGACGCATCGGACTCGACGTTTCGCGCTCGAACCCGAACATTCTTTACGCGCAGATAGAAGTCGGAGCGAGTGTCGGCACGGGCGGCGAGGAGCCGACGATCGGTGGGCAGGCAGCACCCAGCCCGAGCCCCTCGCCATCAGCATCGCCGACCCCGAGCCCCGCTGCTTCGCCGACTCCGACGCCTCTCGATCCGAAGAAGGCGGGCGTGTGGCGTTCGGACGACAAGGGCAAGACGTGGCGCATCGTCAGCAACGAAAACAATCGCCCGATGTACTACAGCCAGATTCGCGTCGATCCGCGCAATCCGGAGACGGTCTATGTCGGCGGGTTGGCCTTCAGTAAATCGATTGACGGCGGCAAGACATTCAAATCACTGCAAGCGGGCATCGCGCATAGCGACAACCACGCGATCTGGATCAATCCGTCCAACAGCGACAACCTGCTTGTCGGAAACGACGGCGGTTTGAATGCCAGCTACGATCAGGGCGCGACGTGGGAATTCGTCAACACGATTCCCGCGGCCCAGTTCTACGCGATCGGCGTCGACATGCGAAAGCCGTACTACGTTTACGGCGGCTTGCAGGACAACGGCTCGTGGGGTGGGCCAAGTCAGACGCGAAGCCTTCAGAACGGAATCACCAACGCTGACTGGTATCGCGTCGGCGGCGGCGACGGTTTCTTCACGCAGATCGATCCGACGGACTACAACACCGTCTACGCTGAGTCGCAGGGCGGAGCAGTGCAACGTCTCGATCTACGAACGGGACGCAGCGTGAGTATTCGTCCTCGCGGTGTGCCGCAGCGGCGTGGTGGCCGTGGTCCAGGCGGGCCGGGCGGCGCCGCGCCAGGCGCGAGTCCCTCGCCCGAAGCTTCGCCGACACCTGATACGGCGGCGCAACTCGCGGCGTTTGCAGCCGCGCAGGGCTTCGGCGGTTTTGGCGGCGCGAACTTGCAGTCCAACGTCGTTCCCACACCGCCCGTGGGTGAAACGTATCGCTTCTACTGGAACACTCCGATTCATCTTTCGCCACACAACCCGCGAGTCGTGTACGTCGGCGGCAACCGGCTGTTCCGATCGATGGACCGTGGCGACACGTGGACCGCGACACCCGACCTCTCGAAACAGATCGACCGCGGCACGCTGCCGATCATGGGAGTGCCGGGCAAGGATCCGATGGCGTCCAAGCATGATGGTTACACCGGCTACGGCTACATCGTTTCCGTGCAGGAGTCGCCAAAGGTCCCGGGCATAATCTGGATCGGCACTGACGACGGCAACATTCAGGTCAGCAAAGACGGCGGCGCGACCTGGACCAATGTCAGCAAGAACGTGCCGGGCATCGGCGAGACGTATCACATCGCGCGCGTCGAGCCGTCGCGGTACGACGCCGGTACCTGTTATCTCGCGGTCGACGGTCACCGGTTGAACGACATGAAGCCGTACCTGTTCGTCACGACCGACTACGGCGCGACGTGGACGTCGATCGTCAGCAACTTGCCGAAGTGGGGCAACGTCAACGTCATTCGCGAAGACCCGAAGAACAAGGACCTGCTGTACGCCGGCACCGAGTTCGGTCTGTTCATCTCGTTAAACGGCGGCAAGGAATGGAAGCCGTTCATGTCGGGCATGCCGGTGATGCGCATAGACGACATCCTGGTCCATCCGCGTGACAATGATCTCATCGTCGGCACGCACGGCCGCGGCATTTATATCCTCGACGACATCACCGCGTTGCAGCAGATGACGCAGAAGGTGATGGACTCGGACGCGCAGCTGTTCGAAGTCAGACCGGGCACGCTCTGGATGAACGATCCGCGCCTTGGACGCTACTGGGGCGGTGCGAAACTCTTCCGCGGCGCGAATCCTGAGCCGGGCACGGCGATTAGCTACTACTTGAAGTCGGCGCCGTCAGGCGATGTGAAGATCACGGTCCTCGACTACACGGGCAAGGTCGTGCGTAACATCGCGGGTACGAAGGACGTTGGCTTGAATCGAATTCAGTGGAACCTTCGCGGGGATCCGCCTCAGCGTCCGACGGGCGGCGGTGGCGGCGGCTTCGGAGGCGGAGGAGGAGGTGGTGGCGGCGGTGGCGGCCGCGGTGGATTTTTAAATCTCGGCCTGCCGCTCGAAGCCGGCACTTACGTCGTGAAGCTGTCCGTCAACGGCAAGGACTACACGACGAAAGCCGTCATCGAAAACGATCCGGGAATGAACTGAGTTTTCAGAGCACTCTCGTGATCAGGCATTTCAAATAGTAAGTCTCGGGCATGGCGACGAGTACCGGATGGTCCGTCGCCTGCATCCGTTTCTCCATGATCTGCACGCGGCGGTGTGCGTCGATGGCGGCCTCAGTAACGACGTCGACGAAGAGCTCTTCCGAAACGTGATACGAGCAGGTGCAAGTCACCAGCACGCCGCCGCGATTCAGCAGTTTCAGCGCCCGCAAGTTAATCTCCTTATAACCTCGCAACGCCGGTTTCAGGCTCGCACGGTTCTTCGCAAACGCGGGCGGGTCGAGCACGATCGTGTCGAAACGCTCGCCGGCAGCCTCCATCTCTCGCAGCGCGTCGAAAACGTTTGCCTCACGAAACTCGACGTTCGTCAGGTCATTGAGTTGAGCGTTGCGGCGCGCGGCGGCGACTGCGTCGGCGGAGATATCGATGCCGATCACATGTTCCGAGACACCAGCGAGATGAAGCGCGAAGGCGCCGTTGAACGTGAAGCAGTCGAGGGCGCGTCTGCGGTTTGTGGTCGCGGCGGCGTTGCGGGCGGCCAGCCGATTTTCGCGCTGGTCGAGAAACGATCCCGTCTTCTGTCCGCCGCCAGGCGCGACGACGAACCGCAGACCGTGTTGCAGTATCTCAAGCTCCTCGGGCGCTTCGCCGTAGACTGTCGCAGTGATCAACGGCAAGCCTTCAAGCTCGCGAACGCGCGCGTCGTTTCGTTCGACGATGGCGCGGGGCGTGAACTGTTCCGCGAGTATCTCGACGAGCATTGACTTGAGCGCGTCTGTTCCCTGCGACAGTGTTTGCAGCACGAGCACGTCGTCGTAACGATCGACGATCAGCGACGGCAGCAGATCCCCCTCGGAGTAGATGACGCGATACGCGTTGGTGTCCGGCGGCACGTGTCGCCTCGCGTGTGCTTCCATGATCCGATGTCGCCACCAGTCGCGATCGATCACTTCGGTGCTTTGGGTCAGGAACCGCAGCGCGATCTGCGAGGAGTCGCTGAATAGCGCCTGCCCGATAAAGTTGCCGCGTTCGTCTCTGACAGTGACGACCGCGCCGCCGTCCGCGTCGACCTCGAGAACGTCGCTGCGGTAGATCCACAGGTGACCTCGCCTCACGCGGTCGGCCCCTTTTTTGTTCACTCGAACCGTTTTCATCGGGAATACTCTCGTGTCAATCGTGTAATCATGTCAAATTGCGCTATGCTACGCTCCAGCATGGCTGCAGGTATCGAATTCCCAATCGATTTCAATCCCGGAAACACGGATCCCATAGATTACGAGAGGGACTTAGGCGCTCCCGGCGAGTTTCCTTACACGCGCGGCATTTACCCGACGATGTACCGCGGCCGGCTCTGGACCATGCGGCAGTACGCGGGTTACGCCACCGCCGAAGAATCAAACGCCCGTTACAAGTATCTGCTCGCGCACGGTACGACCGGTTTGTCAGTCGCCTTCGACCTGCCGACGCAGATTGGGCTCGACTCCGACGATCCGCTCGCGATGGGCGAAGTCGGGAAAGTCGGCGTCGCGATCGATTCGCTCGACGACATGGAACGGCTGTTTGCCGGCATTCCGCTCGGCGACGTATCGACGTCGATGACGATCAACGCGACCGCCGCGATACTCTTGTCGCTCTACCTCGCCGTCGCTCGCAAGCAGAACGTCGCGTTCGACAAGCTGCGCGGCACACTGCAAAACGACATTCTGAAGGAGTACATCGCGCGCGGCACTTACATCTACCCGCCGGCGCCGTCGCTTCGTCTCGTCACTGACATCTTTGCGTACTGCGCGCACGAGGTGCCGAACTGGAACACGATCTCGATCAGCGGCTATCACATCCGCGAGGCGGGCTCGACGGCAGTGCAGGAGGTCGCTTTCACGCTTGCCGACGGCATCACGTACGTCGAAGCGGCGCTCAACGCGGGACTGGCAATCGATCAGTTTGCTCCGCGCATCTCATTCTTCTTCAACGCTCACAACAACCTGCTCGAGGAGATTGCGAAGTTTCGTGCGGCGCGACGGTTGTGGGCGCGAATCATGCGCGATCGTTTCAATGCGCGCGATCCGCGTTCGCTGATGCTGAGGTTTCACACGCAGACGGCGGGCTCGTCTCTCACGGCGCAACAGCCGGAAGTGAACGTCGTGCGCACGACGATCCAGGCGCTGGCAGCGGTGCTCGGCGGTACGCAGTCGTTGCACACGAACTCGATGGACGAAGCGCTTGCACTACCGACGGAAGCGGCCGCGCGAATTGCTTTGCGAACTCAGCAGGTGATCGCGTACGAGTCGGGCGTCGCCGATACGGCCGATCCGTTGGCGGGTTCGTATGCAATTGAAGAGTTGACGAACGAAGTCGAGCAGCGCGCTGAGGAGTATTTAAAGAAGATCGACGGTATGGGTGGAATGTTGCGCGCGATTGAGACAGGCTATGTGCAGCGCGAGATTCAGGAATCGGCGTATCGTTACCAGCGCGCGATCGAGTCGCAGGAGGAGATCGTGGTCGGCGTGAACCGTTTTCAACTCGAAGACGAGCCGTCGATCCCGTTGCTGCGAGTCGATCCGGCTTTGGAACACGCGCAAGTCGAACGTGTCAGGGCGGTGCGCGAGCGACGAGACGCGCAGGCCGTCAGCGCCGCGTTGGCCGAACTTGAACGAACAGCGACGACGACGGAAAACCTCCTGCCGCGAATTCTCGCGTGCGTGGAGTCGTACGCAACCGTGGGCGAGATCAGCAACACGTTACGCCGCGTCTGGGGTGAGTATCGCGAAACATCCGCTGTGTAGATGTTTTCCCGCAAAGGCGCAAAGGCGCAAAGAAGGCATTCATTCTTAGCAGATGATCGGTTTATGTTCTCTTTGCGCCTTTGCGCCTTTGCGGGAACCATTAGGACGAAACAACTTGATCACCGTGTCCACGCACCTTCTCGAAGTCAACAACCTACAGACGCACTTTCCCACTCGCAGCGGGCTCGTGCGAGCCGTGGATGGCGTGAGTTTTCATCTCGACCGCGGTGAGCTGCTCGGGCTCGTCGGCGAATCGGGCTGTGGGAAGTCGATCACGGCGCTGTCCGTCATGCGTTTGATCGCGCCGCCCGGAAAGATCGTCAACGGCGAGATACTCTTCGACGGCAAAGACCTGCTGAGGCTCTCCGATTCCGAAATGCGCGAGATGCGCGGCGACGACATCGCCATGATCTTTCAGGATCCGATGACGTCGCTGAACCCGGTCTTCACCGTCGGCGAACAGATCGCGGAAGCGCTGCGACTGCACCGCAAGATGTCGCGCAAACAAGCGCGCCAGGCGACGGTCGAAGCGATGCGCGAGGTCGCGATTCCCGATCCTGCTCGCCGCCTCGACGACTATCCGCATCAACTCTCGGGCGGCATGCGACAGCGCGTCATGATCGCGATGGCGCTCGCGTGCAATCCCAAACTCCTGATCGCGGACGAGCCTACGACGGCCCTTGACGTCACGATCCAGGCACAGATACTCGAACTGCTCGACGATCTGCGTAAGCAGCGCGATCTCGCAGTGTTGCTGATAACTCACGATCTCGGCGTCGTCGCCGAGGTCGCCGATCGCGTTGCCGTGATGTACACGGGAAGGATCGTCGAAGAGTCGCCGGTAGACGAACTGTTCGCAAGGCCGAAACATCCGTACACGGAAGGCCTGTTGCGCTCGGTGCCGAAACTCACGAGCGAGCACGTCGCGAAGAAAGAACGGCTGGAAACGATCGAAGGCATCGTGCCGCGTCCGACTGACTTGCCGCCGGGCTGTCATTTCGCGCCGCGCTGTCCGCATCGCATGCCGCGCTGCACGCAGGAGGACATTCCGCTGTATCAACTCGAAGGCGGCGTCGAAGTGCGTTGTGTCCTTTACGATCTCGCGGCCGCCGTCGCCGCCGATCACGAAACCGAACGACTGACCAAATGAGCACCGCAGTAGCAAAAGTCGAAACCAGCCCGAGCGAAATGCTCGTCAGCGTTCGCGACCTCGTCAAACATTTTCCGGTCGAGGGAGCGGACGACGTCGTGCGTGCCGTCGACGGCGTCACGTTTCAGATATTCGCTGGCGAGACGCTGGGACTGGTCGGCGAGTCAGGCTGCGGCAAGTCAACCGTCGGACGCTGCCTGCTTCGTTTGATTGAACCTACGTCAGGACAGATCTACTTCGAGGGTCGCGACATCCTCTCGCTCGGTAAGAAAGACCTGCGACAGGTCCGCCGCGAGATGCAGATCATCTTTCAGGATCCGTACGCGTCGCTGAACCCGCGCATGAAGATCGGCGACATCGTGGCCGAGCCGCTCGTCATTCACAACGAGGGCACGAAGAGCGAACGGCGCGATCGTGTGGCCCAACTGCTGCGCCGCGTCGGGCTCGATCCTGATTACATGAAACGTTACGCGCACGAGTTCTCGGGCGGTCAACGGCAGCGCATCGGCGTCGCACGCACGCTCGCGCTGAATCCGAAACTGATCGTTGCGGACGAGCCCGTGTCGGCGCTGGACGTGTCGGTCCAGGCGCAAGTCGTAAACCTGCTCCAGGAGCTTCAGGAAGAGTTCAAGCTGACTTACTTGTTTATCTCTCACGGACTGGCCGTCGTCGAACACATCTCGACGCGCGTCGCCGTGATGTACCTCGGACGGATCGTGGAGATCGCGCCCGCGGCGGAGTTGTACGCGCGGCCGCTTCATCCGTACACGCAGGCGTTGCTCTCGGCGATTCCGATTCCCGATCCGTCGCAGAAGCGCAAGCGAATCATTTTGCAGGGCGACGTGCCGACGCCGATCAACCCGCCGTCCGGCTGTCGCTTCCGCACTCGCTGCCCGATCGCGATCGAAGACTGCGCGCACATCGATCCGGAGTTGCGCGAGGTCGCGCCGGGACATGCGGTGGCGTGCATCCGCGTGCCCGGGTGGTTCGAAGCGAAGCCGGCCGAGTGAAACTTTGTTGTTCGCTGGTCCGTATTTACCAAGCAAAACCGCGCTTTTTACATGGTTCTCATTAACTTCGACGGAAGCTTTTCTCCCCGTCTTCTCAAGGAGACTGAGCCAATGAGTGCTTCAAACGAGCTGAACTTCCAGCCGCCCCCACCTCCACCAATGCCGAAAGAAGAGCCACAAGCTCCACGCCCGACGAAGTTGAGGATCGCGGGCATCGTGATTTTCGTTCTCGGTGTGCTGATCGTAATCGGTGGCGCCGCCAAATTCGTTGCCGGAGGTCTTTCGACAGGCGGCATGCTGTGCCTGGTGGGCGTGATCCTCGTCGGGTTGAGCTTTGTTCGCCTGCCCGCGGTTCCCGAAAAAGAAGGGCCGCTGTCGTTCGGTCAAAAGCTGACGGGAATCTTCTTCGAACCTTCACGAGTGTTTCGCAACCTGCGCGAGCACCCGCAGTGGCTCGGCGCGTTCATAATCCTCTGCGCGCTGACGGCCGCCTATAACTTTGCGTTCATACAACGAATCACGCCCGAGCGCGTTGTAGATCACACGATTCAGAAGCTGTCGGAAATGGGGCCACCATTCGCACCGCCACCGGCACAACTGGAAGCAATGAAGACTCAGCAGTTGCAAAGCTTCAAAAACCCGACTGAACGCGTTGGCGCATTTATCAAATCGTTCGTCATGCTTTACATCGTGGCCGCAATCGTGGCGGGGATTAGCATGTTGGGCATTCTGATCTTCGGTGGACGAATCAACTTCTGGCAGTCGCTGGCGGTGACGATGTGGGCGTGGCTTCCTCCGGTGCTGATCCAAAAGGTGCTGGGACTCGTGATTCTCTATCTGAAGTCACCCGACGACCTGCACCCGATCCTCAACCAGGAAACGATGCTGCAGGACAACCTCGGCATCCTGCTCTCGCCCGCGGAGCATCCGGTGTTGTTTGTGATCGCTAGTCTGTTCGGATTGACTTCGTTTTATCTTGTCTGGTTGCGAGCGAAGGGGTTGCACCTCGGCGCGACGCGCGCGAGCAGCAGTGCCGGTTGGGGAGTTGCCATCCTGATCTTTGTGTTGACGCTGATCATGGTGACGATCTTTACCGCGTTGTTCTCAAACTTCATCTCGTAAGGCGAGGGCCTTACTCGTAGCGAAGCGATTCGATGGGATCGAGGCGCGCGGCTTTCCACGCCGGCCACAGGCCGAAGATCAGCCCGATCCCAACGCTCGCGACGAGCCCGCCGACAGGCGCCCACAGCGGCACATAAGACGGAAGCAATAAACGCAGCAGCAGCGTCAGGCCCCAACCTATCGACAGGCCCACGACCCCGCCCATGCCGGTCAGCGTCGCGGCTTCGATCAAAAACTGCCACATGATGTCGCTGCGTTTCGCGCCGATTGCCTTGCGGACGCCGATCTCGCGAGTGCGTTCGGTGACGGAAACGAGCATGATGTTCATCACGCCGATCCCGCCGACCATCAAGCCCACCGAAGAGATGACGACCATCGCGATCGCCAGTCCGCCGGTGATCGATCGGAAGCTGTCGAGAATGCTTTCTGACGTTTCCATGCCGAAGTTGTCGTCATTGGCGAACGGCACCTGCCGGCGGACGCGCAGCAGATCGCGCACCTGATCTTTTGCTTCGTCCATTTGTCCGGGACGCGCGACCGCGAGGATGTAGATGTCGTCAGCGTTGGGTTTCAGTTTCTGGGCCACGGTGAACGGCACGTAAATCACGTTGTTCTGATCGTCGCTGCCGCCGCCGATCAAAAACTGCTCGCGCTTCGCGAGTGTGCCGACGACGCGAAACTCCTGCGTTCCGATCTTGATCGTCTGGCCCACCGGAGATCCGAGCTTGAAGAAGTCGTCCGCGACTTTCGAGCCGACGACGCAAACTTCCTGGTTCGTGTCGTTCTCGGTCTGTGTGAAGAAGCGCCCTTCGTCGATCACTTGCGTGCCGGCTTGTTCAAACTCCGGCAGCGTGCCCTGAAGTGCAACCTGGGCCGACGTCTTGCCGCCGCCCGAAACCATCAGTTTGCCGCCGAACCAGTTGTTGGTGATGTCGAGGAAGGGAACTGACAACTCGACCGCCGGTAATGTCGACAGCGCGATCGCGTCGTCGTACGTCAGCTCTTTTCGCATTCGCTCCTCGCGCGACATGCGGCCAATGTGAATGCCCGGGTTGTATTTGCTGATGTAGATCGAGCGCGTGCCGAACGACTCGACTTCGCGCTTCACGGAGACGTCGATGCCGCTGATGATCGACGCGATCAGCATCACGGTAATGATTCCGATGACGACGCCGAACACGGTCAGAAAAGATCGCAGCTTGTTGGCGCGCAAGGTCGCGAGGGCCATCTTGAGGTTTTCGTAAATGTCACTGCGAATTATGCGCATGTTAGTCAGCCCTCAACGCTTCTATAGGATCGAGCCGTGCTGCTTTCCAGGCGGGGAAAAGACCTGACGCGACGCCGGCGCCGCCAGATGCCGCGAGCGCGCCCAAGATAGCAAATATCGAGAGATACGTGGGGAATATCCACGCAGTTACCGCGATGCCGACGACCCAGGCAAGAAAGATCCCGACTGCGCCGCCCATAATCGCCAGTGCGACCGCCTCGACCAGAAATTGCTTCATGATGTCCATCTGCCGCGCGCCGAGAGATTTTCTGATTCCGATCTCCTTGGTCCGTTCGGTCACTGACACGAGCATGATGTTCATGATGACGATCGCGCCGACGATGAGCGCGATTCCCGGCACCAGCATCGCCACGAGAAAAATCGTTCCGAAGAGACGATCGCGCAGGCCCGTGATCGCGTCGGGCGTGACGATGCCGAAGTTGTCTTTTTCATTTGGACCAAGCTTCCGGCGAACGCGCATCAGGAATCGCGACTCTTCGACTGCATCGTTGAATTGATTGTCGTTCTTCGCAGTCGCCAGGAAAAAGAGCGAACGCCCGCGGATTAGTCCACCGTAGTTAACGGCGTAAGTTTTTAACGGGATAACGACGAACGTGTCCTGCGGAATGCCGAACACCGTACCTCGCGCCGCCTCGACGCCGATAACTCGATACGGTAACCCACGAAGGCTGATCTCCTGTCCGATTGGATTTCCGGCGGGAAAGAGTTTGTTTGCGACGTCGGCGCCGATGTAAGCGACACGGGCCGCGCTTTCATTCTCCGGCTCGGCGATAAACCGTCCCTCTGCCACGTCGCGATTCTCGATATCGACGCAGTTGGCCGTCGCGCCCCCGACAGGCACGTCCTCGAGGATCTGGTCGTTGCGTTTGACTTCGACCGTAGTGGGGCGCGCTTTCGCGCCGATCTTGTTGATGAGTTGCGCTCGCTCTTTCAGGTATTCGTAGTCTTCCATCGTCAGCTCCTTGTTGCGCCGTTGCGCAGCTGCGATGGTGTCGGTGTCTTTGAAGTCTTCGAGCGGATTGAAGCGCTGGATGGTGAACGACTTGGCGCCGATACCCGCGATTTTCTCGTCAACGTAGCGATTAAAACCCTCGATCAGCGACACGACCACGACAAAAGCGGTGACGCCGACGATCATGCCGAGCAGCGTCAGAGCGGACCGCAGTTTGTGGGCCCAGATGGCGGCCACAGCCAGTTTTAGGGTTTCTACAAATTTCACAACGTTGCGATGTTTACTACGGGTTGATCAGAGATAGGGTTGCAACCCCGGAATAGTATGAAAAGCTCACTCCCAACGCAAAGCATCAATCGGGTTTAAGCGCGCGGCCTTCCAGGCGGGCCAGAGACCGAAAATAATCCCGACCGCCGCTGAAATGCCGACGCCGACGGCGATGGCCCACAAGGGAACGTAAGCCGGCAGAGGAGAGTACTTGTTCATTATCAGGCTAGCGATCTCGCCGACGGCCAGCCCCGCGAGGCCTCCGATTGCCGTCAGCACGACCGCCTCGATCAAAAACTGCGACAGGATGTTCAGCCTCGTCGCGCCCACGGCTTTGCGGACGCCTATCTCCTTTGTTCGCTCCGTAACCGAAACCAGCATGATATTCATCACGCCGATCCCGCCGATCATCAGTGCGACGAAAGAGATGGAAGTCAGAACGAGCGCGGTGGCCCCTGTTAGCTGGTTGTACACATCGAGGAGCGAATCTTGAGATGAGATTCCGAAGTTGTCTGGTTCGCCGGGTGCAATACGGCGGCGACGTCGCAGGATGTCGGTGATCTCGTCCATCGCCGATTTCACGAAGGCGCGGGAGCGCGGGCGCGCGACCATGAAGAACACAGTTTCCGGGAACACGCGGTCCGGGTAGTACTTATCGAACGTCGTGATCGGGATGAAGATCGAGTTGTCGCGTGACTGCCCGAAAAAGTTGCCCAGCGGCTCCATGACGCCGATGATGCGATACGGATTGCCTTCGATTCGAACTTCCTTGTCGACCGGATCCTCCCACGGAAACAGCGCTTGCTTCACGTCAACGCCGATGATCACGACGTTTGATCGATCCTTCATGTCGATGTCGTTGATGAAGCGCCCTGTCGCGGCGTATTGCGAGTGGACAAACTCGTAGTAAGGCGTGACGCCGAGGAGAATCGGCGAGTCCGTCTGTTTATCCTGGTATCGCAGAGTAGCGGACAACTTGCGGAGAATCGGGGAGACGCCGACGATCGATGGTGCTTCGGTGCGCAACGCTTCCGCGTCGTCCATTGTCAGGTCTTTCCGATGGATCTCCTCGGGTCCCGGCGGGCGGCCGAAGCTCGGCGCGAATTTCGAAATGAAGATCGTGTTGGAGCCGAGCGACTCGATCTGGTCCGCGAACGCCTTGTTGAGACCCTGAATGATCGACACCATGAAGATCACCGTCAGCACGCCGACGCTGACGCCGAGGATCGTCAACGCCGAGCG
>DASURS010000333.1:0-13237 GCA_036279935.1 Pyrinomonadaceae bacterium | reverse complement strand
GGAGGTTCAAGCGAACCGACTATTCGCGTCCGACGGTCTGGAACGAGAGCATCGGACCGGTCTCGTCAGTGCGCGTGGTGAAGCCGGCCGGGCTCGCCGGCGTTTGCTTGTCCTCATTCACGTAGGTGAGCCATGGGCCGGGCGCGGGCCGTTCGCCCTTGGTGATCTCAAAGAAGACCTTCTGGATTTTCTCGGTGATTGCGCCGCGCCTGCCGTTGCCGACCTGAATGCGATCGACCGAACGAATCGGCGTGACTTCAGCGGCGGTTCCGGTGAAGAAGATCTCGTCCGCGACGTAAAGCGCCGCGCGTTGAATCGTGCGCTCCTTGACGGTGATGCCGAGTTCCTGACAAATCTGGATGACGCTGTCGCGAGTAATTCCGGGCAGGATCGAAGACGAAAGCGGCGGAGTCAAAACGACGTCGCCGGAGACGACAAAGATATTTTCGCCGGAGCCTTCGGAAACGTAACCGCGGTCGTCAAGGGCGATTCCTTCGGCGAAGCCGTTCAGCAGCGCTTCCATCTTGATCAACTGCGAGTTCATGTAGTTGGCGCCGCTCTTGGCCATCACCGGCATCGAGTTCGCGGTCAGACGGTTCCAGGTCGAGACGCAAACGTCAACGCCCTGTTCGATCGCCTCGTCTCCGAGGTATTTCCCCCAATCCCAGGCGCCGATGTAACAAGCCAGCGGGTTCGGAAACGGGTTCACGCCGAACGCGGGATGCGCTTCGTCAAGACTGCGAAAGAGGATGGGGCGCAGGTAGCACTGGTCCATCCCGCTGCGCTTCACGATTTCGACTGCGGCGTTACAGAGATCGTCGAGCGTCCACGGATGGTCCATGCGATAAATCTTTGCCGAGTTCATGAACCGCAGCATGTGTTCGCGCAGTCGGAAAACGGCAGGACCTTTTGCGGTCGCGTAACAGCGAATGCCCTCAAAAATGCTGGAGCCGTAATGCAGAACGTGCGACATCACGTGGACACGCGCGTCGTTCCAATTGATAAATTCCCCATCGTGCCAGATAACATCGCAGATTCGTGGCGTCTTCACGTCTTTAACTGTGCCATCTTTTGAGAACATGTTATTTACTCCTTAAGGAAATTACCGGTTCGGGGGAGGGCCCTCACCGTGCCGCAGAACTCTTATTACCGGATCTTTCACTAGCGCGAATGGGTATTAAAGACGGCACAATACCGTAGTTGCGTGCTCTTGGCAAGAACGCTTGCCTCCTGTAAAACATGCTTGCATAGCATTCACATGCAACAGCGGAAACAATGGATCATTCAGCAGTGGACCTTTCAACCCGAGCGCACCAGCCGCCTCACCAGCTTTCTTATTACGTTTCTGTTAATCGTCGCGTTTCCGGCCTGTAGCCCTGGCAAAAAGATGAACCAAAACAATCAGACCTCTATAACTTCGGAAACACCTAATACCGATCCACTTTCAATCCACCAGCGCGCCATCACCGTCGACATGCACGCCGACACCGCGCAAAGGCTGCTGGATGAACAGGTTGATCTCGAGCAACAGCTCGGAGACGGCCACTTCGACGCCGTTCGCGCGAAGGCCGGCGGTTTGGACGCGCAATTCTTCTCGATCTGGGTCGAGCCGCAGTTGTTCGGCGGTGGTGGGGCGAGGGCCGTCAAACGCGCCGACGATCAGATAACGGCGGTGCGCGCCTTGGCTGAAAACCACCCGGAAACATGGGTTTTTGCGACTTCCGCCGACGATGTCCGAAGCGCCGCCGAACAAGGGAAAATTGCCGCCTTGATGGGGCTCGAGGGCGGTTACGCCATCGACGATCGGCTCGAAAACGTGAAGCGTTACTACGATCTCGGCGTGCGTTACATGTCTCCCGCGTGGAGCGTGAGCACGGACTGGGCCGGGTCGTCCGGCGACGAAATCGGCCGCACTCGCGGACTGAACGACTTCGGCAAAAGCGTCGTGCGCGAAATGAATCGCCTGGGAATGATGGTCGACGTCTCGCACGTCTCCGATCCGACGTTCTGGGACATCGTGAACACTTCAACAGCGCCGGTCGTCGCGACGCACTCCGCCTGCCGCGCGATCGCAGACGTTCCACGGAACCTGACGGACGACATGATCCGTGCGCTAGCGCACACAGGCGGAGTGGTGAACGTGATCTTTTATCCGGAGCATCTCGAAGCCGGTTGGAGTGAGAAGAAGAGACAGGTCGACGCGGAGATTGCGTCAATGGTCCAGCAGGCATCGGCGAACGAGCCCGGCGACGCTGTTCACAAGAAGATGGCCCGCGATCGCGTGCGGCAACAGGAGTATGCAAAACGTTTGCCGCCGGTTAACGTCGGTCGCATCGTCGATCATATCGATCACATCGTGAAACTCGTCGGCGTCGATCACGTCGGCATCGGTTCAGACTTCGACGGCGTCCAGATCACGACGTCCGACCTCGCCACGATCGCCGACTTGCCGAACCTCACAAAGGAGCTGCTGCGTCGTGGGTATTCAGAAACGGACGTCGATAAAATTCTTGGCGGAAACATGCTGCGCGTCATGGACGCAATGAAGAAATAGAAATGCCGAGGATCGGGTTTCACGCTCCAATCAAGGGGGGAGTTCACAACGCTCTCATCGTCGCGAAGGACACAGGGTGCGACACCGTACAGTTGTTCTCACGCAATCCGCGCGGCTGGGCGGCGAAGCCGCTCACGCTCGAAGACGTCCTGCTGTTTCGTAAGGTGCGGAAGCAGACAAAGATCACTCCGGTACTCATTCACTGCAACTATCTCGTGAATCTCGCGGCGGCGGATGATGTGTTTCTACAGAAGTCGCGAGAGTCGTTTCGTGAGGAGGTCGAGCGTGCGTTGCTGCTCGGCGTTGACTATCTCGTCGTGCATCCCGGCAGCTCGCGCGGCGCGTGTGAGACTGACGGCATCGCGCTCTGTGCGGAGAGTTTGAAGATCGCGTGCAAGGGCGTGAAGTTCAGCGCGGGCGGGCGTCACAAACTCCGAATCCTGCTCGAAAACACTGCCGGACAGGGCGACTGCATCGGACACCGGTTCGAACATCTCGCGCTGATCATGGAACTCTGTCCGAAGATCCCGCTCGGCGTCTGTTTCGACACGGCGCACGCGTTCACAGCAGGTCATGACATCCGCGAGGAAGACGGTCTCAACGCCTTGATTCAACGAATGCAGAAGACAGTGGGAATCAAAAACGTGCGCGCCGTTCACTTCAACGACTCGCGCGCCGTCTACAACTCCCGCGTCGACCGTCACTGGCACATCGGCGAGGGCCACATCGGCGCGGAGGCGCTCCGCCGCGTCGCCCAACATCCGAAGCTGAAGCACGCCGCGTTTATCCTTGAGACTCCTTACGACGATCCGCGCGCCGATCTGAAGAACCTGACAATGTTGCGTTCATTCGTAACTGACTGCTAAAATCCGGCACAAATGTTCTCGAAACCGTTTACAACCCTCGTCCTAACGGTGCCGCTTCTGCGTCGCGCGATGTAGCGTGACCGCGCGGAGCGGCGAATCCCTACTTCAAAACAGCATCCAGAATCGAACAAAGGCGTCGCCGCCGAAGCGGCGGACACTTTGTGCGGTCTGCGCAAAACGTGGTAAGTAAAAGATTGGACAACCGTTATGGACGAAAAATACTTTCCTGAACAGATCGAAAACAAATGGCAGCAACGCTGGAACGAATCCGGCGTGTTTCAGGCGCGCGACGAGGATCCGCGCGAGAAGTTTTACTGCCTCGAAATGTTGCCTTACCCGTCCGGCTTCCTGCACATGGGTCACGTGCGCAACTACGCCATCGGCGACGCGCTTGCGTGGTTCAAGCGTTTGCAGGGCTTCAACGTGATGCATCCCATCGGTTGGGACAGCTTTGGCCAACCTGCCGAACAGGCAGCGATCAAACGCGGCGTCAACCCGCGCGACTGGACTGAAGACAACATCGCCCACATGCGCGGGCAGTTGCAGCGCCTCGGCATCAGTTACGACTGGACGCGCGAGATCGCGGCGCATCGTCCCGAGTATTACAAGTGGGACCAGTGGTTCTTCCTGAAGATGCTGGAGCGCGGACTCGCGTACAAGAAAGTCTCGCAGGTCAACTGGTGTCCGAAGGAAGAGACCGTGCTGTCCAACGAACAGTCGTCGGGCGGGATCTGCTGGCGCTGCGGCACGCCCGTCCAGAAGCGCGACCTCGAGCAGTGGTTCGTGCGCATCACCGAGTACGCCGAACAGTTGCTCGACGGCATGAAGGAGATTGAAGCCGGTTGGCCCGAGAAGGTGTTGAAACGTCAGAGCGATTGGGTGGGCCGCAGCGAAGGCGCGTTCATCGACTTCGCCGTGAAGGACAGCAATCACAAGATACGCGTGTTCACTACGCGCATCGATACGATTTACGGCGCGACGGCCATCGTGCTCTCGGCCGAGCATCCGTTGCTGCCTGAGTTGCTGGAAGACTCAGCGTTGAAGAACGACGTCGAAGCGTTTGCGCAGAAAGTCAAAAGCCGGAAGGCGATCCGGACCGACCTGGCGGAAGAAGAAGAGAAGGAAGGTCTGAATACCGGCGTGCTCGCCATCAATCCGTTCAGTAGTGAAACGATTCCGGTGTGGGTCGCGAACTACGTTTTGATCGAGTATGGCACCGGCGCCGTAATGAGCGTGCCGGCCCACGACGAGCGCGATTTTGATTTCGCGCAGAAGTACTCGTTGCCGATTCGACAGGTAATCGCGCCCGTGACTCACGATCAGCTCGCGGCTGAACCGGTGCCGACAACGGCCGGTGACGCATCCGCCGAGATGAAACACTCGTTCACCGACTATGGCGTGTTAATCAATAGCGGCGAGTGGGGCGGTAAAACTTCGGCGGAAGCGATCGCGGAGATGTCTGCCTACGCGCGCGAGAAGAACTTCGGCGAAGCGGCGGTCACGTATCGCATTCGCGACTGGGGCGTGTCGCGCCAGCGTTTCTGGGGCGCGCCTGTTCCCGTCGTCTATTGTGACAAGTGCAACATGGTCCCGGTGCGCTACGAAGACTTGCCGGTCGTGCTGCCGAAGACGGCGGCGTTCACAGGCACCGGCGAATCGCCCTTGGCAGGCGTGCCGGAGTTTGTAAACACGACGTGCCCGCAATGTGGTGGTCCAGCCCGGCGCGACACCGACACGATGGACACGTTCGTCGATTCGTCGTGGTACTTCTTCCGTTACCTCGATCCGCGAAACAACGACGCGCCGTTCGATCCGAAGATCGCGCAGCAGTGGACACCGGTGGACCAGTACATCGGCGGCGACAGTCATGCAGTAATGCATTTGATCTACACGCGCTTCTGGAACAAGTTCATGCGCGACATCGGCATGGTAAGTTTCGACGAACCGGTGAAGCGATTGTTGACGCAAGGCATGGTGACGAACCGCGTCGGCGACACGGAGGAGTGGAAGGCGATGTCGAAGAGTCTCGGCAACGGAGTCGATCCGGACGAAATGATCGCGGCGTTCGGCGCTGACGCGACGAGATTGTTCGTCTTGTTCGCCGCTCCGGTCGAGAACGAGCTGCGCTGGTCCGACACCGGCATCGAAGGCGCCGTGCGCTTCTTGCGCCGCGTCTACGCGATGGTTTGGAAATGGCAGGGCAGGCTCGCGAACGACGGCGATCAAACGCCGGGCGAGTTCAGTCCCGAGGCGCGCGCGTTGCGGCGCAAAACGCACCAGACGATCGCGAAGATCACCAGCGACTTAGAACACTTGCACTTGAACACGAGCGTCGCGGCGTTGATGGAGTTGTTCAATCAGTTGAATGATTTCAACGCCAATCCGGCGAAGGCTTCCGAGTCCGACGTTTTTGCGGTGCGCGAAGCGTTGGAAGCGCTGGTCGTGATGCTGACGCCGTTCGCGCCGCACGTTGCGGAAGAGATGTGGGAAGGTTTGGGACACGCAGGCGGCTTGTTGCGTGAAGTTCCGCGCTGGCCTGTTGCCGATCCCGAACTGGCGCGACGCGAAGAGCTGGAGATCCCGGTCCAGGTGAACGGGAAGCTCCGCTCGCGCGTGATCGCGTCGCCGGAAGTCTCTGAAGAGGAGCTCAAAGCTTCGGCATTGGCCGATGAGAGGATCCGTGCACTGATAGACGGTCACGAAGTGATGAAGGTCATCGTGGTGCCACGTCGTTTGGTGAATATCGTCATCAAATCCGCGTGATCTTGTATACTCTTGTGCGGTGAAAGAGTGTCCCTCCTGTCGGCGTTGTTACCCGGATGAGATCAGTCACTGTCCGCAAGATGGTGATGAGACTACGCCGTCTCTTCTGGGTGAGACTACACTTGATGCCCGCTACCTGCTCGAGCGCCGTCTCGGGCAGGGAGGCATGGGCGTAGTTTTCCAGGCTCGGCACATCTTCCTCAAGACCGCGCACGCGATCAAAGTCATTCTCCCCGATCTTGTCGGAAACGATCCGATGCTGACGACGCGTTTCCGCCAGGAAGCACTCGCCGCGGCCGCGATTCGCCATCAAAACATCATCGCCGTCACTGACTTCGGCGTCGTGCGGGGCACGATGCCGTTTCTGGTGATGGAGTTTGTGAAGGGCCGATCGCTTCAGGACATTCTGGCGAAGGAAGGCGCGATGCCTCCGCAGCGCGCGTGGGAGTTCATCAGCGCGATCGCGTCGGGAGTCGGAGCGGCGCACAAACAAAACATCGTCCATCGAGATCTCAAACCGCTGAACATCATGGTCCAGGACGATGTTCCGATCGCGGAAGGCGTGAAGATCCTCGACTTCGGACTCGCGAAGATCAAGTCAGGCGAATTGCTCGGCTCGTTCATCCAGGCGCAGACGAGCGGATTGATGGGCTCTCCTTTTTATATGGCGCCCGAGCAGTGGGGCGACGACGAGCCTGACGCGCGCGCGGATATCTACAGCCTCGGCGTGATCCTTTATCAAATGCTCTCGGGTGATGTTCCGTTCAAGGGCTCGTCTATCCCGTCGATCATGAAGAAGCATCTGACGATGCCGCCGCCGACTTTTCACTCGCTGGGCATTTCCGTGCCGCCTGCGCTCGAAGGCGTTGTGCGGCATTCACTCGAGAAAGAGCTCGACGCGCGTATCGACTCGGTCGAGACGTTCTTAAAGGAATTGCGAGGCGCGATGGACGCCGCGCCCGTCGGTCCCGCCGCACTGCGCGAGACGGTGGCGATGGATCCGAATCGCACCATCGCGTCGCTGATTCCACCCGAGAGCCCTCCACCTCCTGTGAATACTCAGGCAGGGATTTCGCCTGATACAGCTTTTTCAAATTCACTGCCGTCGCTGAATGGAAGTGAATTGATTCAGGAACCTGATCCGGAAGTCACTCACGTCCAACAGATCCCGACCTCGCCGCCGAATGCCGCGAGCACTTATCGACCTGAACCGGTCGGCAAGCAGATCACTGTTGACTTCAAACAGTCGCGAGCGCGTACGCCCATAATCCTCATCGCTGCCACGATCGGGGTCATGGTGCTGGCGGCCGCCGGCATCGGCGCTTACTTCGCCCTGGGACCACGGGCGCAGGTTGATGGTCCAAAGCCGACTCCATCGCCAACTGCGACTCCCGTGAAAGCAGACTTGATCTCGATCACCGGCGGTACTTTCATGATGGGAAGAGCATCTGGCCCGCTACAGGAGACGCCGGCGCACGCAGTGACGGTGCAGCAGTTCCTGATGGATCGAACCGAAGTCACGAACACCGAATACGCCGAGTTCGTCGCGAAAACAAAACGCACGCCGCCCGCGCACTGGGCCGGCGACAAGCCGCCTTTCGGCCAGGAGCTGTGGCCCGTGGTCAACATCTCGTTTGACGATGCGGTCGCGTTTGCGGCGTGGCGTTCGAGCCGCGACGGCGTCACCTATCGTTTGCCGACGGAGGAAGAGTGGGAGTACGCGGCGCGAAACGGCCAGCGCGCGGATCTGTACCCGTGGGGACCGGAATGGCAGAACGGTGTCGCCGTATTGAAAGAAGCGACGCCGGCGAACGTCGGTTCGCGTCCGACCGGCGGCAATATGTGGGGCGTTTATGATTTGATCGGGAACGTTTGGGAATGGACGTCGTCAAAAGTCTCCGCCTATCCAGGTAATCCGGTGGTTATGCGCCCCGACACGCAGGACTGGATAACGATCAGAGGCGGGTGTTACGTTACCGATCCGGGCAAGTCTGACACTCCGGTGTCGTCTTGCATGCGAGAATTTGTTCCGCCGACTACCAAGACGACACTTTTGGGATTTCGGCTGGTGAGAGGCGGGTCGTGAGCGTCGATTTCGAGCCTGGGAGGGACGCTAAGTAGCTCATCCGGTGAAGCTGATCTACAATCCACGCAGCAGTTCTTCAGTGATCCACAGGAGAATTCGAAATTCGAATCTCGAAATTCGGATTTGTGATTGAGGTTAGTCTCGATATTCGCAATCCAAACAGCATTAGGAGAGTAATGATGAGAGCTAACGCAATACTGCGCGGGGCTGGATTAATCGCGGCCGCCCTCTGTGTCGGTCTCTCCGGAAGCGCTGCCCGAGCGCTCGCGCAGGACGTAGGCGCCGACGTCGGTGGCGGAGTTTTCAGGGCCAAAAATCCGGAGACCAAGAAAAAGACGGCGACCAAGCCCGCGGCCACAACCGCAAAACCAGGCACAAAAGCAACTGGAACAACACGCGTCAGACCATCGAACGTCGAAGACAAGATCGAGGAGTGGCTCGACAAGGGCAACCAGGCCCGCGACGCTCGCCAATTTACCGAAGCGGAAGACGCGTACAAGGAAGTTTTGAAACTCAAGGCGCGCGACGCTCGCGGCGCATACGGTTTGGGTAACGTATACTCCGACCAGCGACGTTGGGACGAAGCGGAAGCCGCGTATCGCAACTCCGTCGCGTGGGCGCCGAACAATGCGGACGCGCACGTGGCGTTGAGTGTGGTGCTGGTGCAGCCGCGCGCCGGCGGCGATAACGCGAAACGATTTGCGGACGCGGAAGCGTTTGCGCGCAAGTCCGTCCAGATCGATCCGAAGAACGCGGTCGGGTGGGACCGGCTCGGAGTCGCGCTCCAGGCGCGCGGGATCGTCAACAGCGAAACGGAGCATTCGTATCGCCGTGCGATCGATCTGGATCCGCAGTTTGCGGTTGCGTACGCGCACCTCGCGCGAACGCTGACGAAGGTCGGCAAAGGATCGGAAGCGCCCGCGTTGTATGACAAGGCCATCGAGCTGGCGAAAGATCCCGGGACGTTGAACCTGATCGCCGAGTCGTTGCAGGGCGAACAGCTTTGGCCGCAGTCGGAGCCGGTGTTGAAGAAGGCGCTCGACATGGATTCGAAGAATCCGACGTCGTTGTTGCTGATGGGCCGTTACCTCGTCGTCTACAAGCGATTCCAGGAAGCGGAGCCGTACTTGAGGTCGGCGACTGAAGTGAGCTCGCGTGCTTTTCAGCCGTTCAATCTTCTGGGGCGCGCCTATCTGGGAATGGATCGGTTCAGTGACGCGGAAGCGACTTACGAACGCGCGTCGTCGCTCGCTGCCGAAGGTGAACGAAAGCAGTTGGCCGGCATATTTGGTTTTGAAGGCGTAGGCGATGGGTATCTGAAGGCGAGGCAGAAAGAGAACGCCGTCCGCGCCTACCAGCGCGCGCTCGATCTCGATCCGGGGAACAACGGGATCGCCCAGAAGTTAGCCAGAGCGCGAGCCAATTGATGCCCAGTGCTTGGTGCTTCGTACTTTGTACTTTGTTCGCTAGTGTAGTTACGGGTTAGAACGGTGCGTTTGAGTTGCGGACAAAGCACTAAGTACAAAGTACAAAATTCCCTTTTGCGAGGTCTCAGCTGATGAAGACTTGCCCCAAGTGTAATCGTACGTTTCCTGACGAAGGCCAGAAGTTCTGCACGTTCGACGGCGGGCTGTTGATTGCTCCGCAAACCTTCGATCCGAACGCTACGATTCGCGCTACGTCCATCGACCTGAACGCTCCCTCAGAAAGACCGACAAGCAGGGACTTACCGGATCCGAACGCGACGATGATCGAGAACTATCCGGCAACGGTTGCGCTACCGCGCAACACCGGTCCAACCGGAACGCCGACGCGCGGGCCAAACACGGCAGACATCACACCACCCGCGCCGCCACCACCATCGCCGCCGTCGCCTCCGCCGCCACCAGCGCAGTCGCAACAGTCTTCTCCGACGCCACCGCCGCCACCCGCGCCTGCGCCACCTCCGCCGCCGGTCGAGCGGGTAACGTCGGCGCCGTTGGCGCCGCCCGCCGGACAAGCGCCGGCTACGTCAGCGCCATTGCCGCCTCCGCCGGTTGCGAAGAAGAAATCGAAGCTGCCGTTGATTCTCGGCGGCGTGCTGGTGTTTCTGTTGCTTGCCGGTGGCGCGCTCGCAGCCGCGTTCTTCTTCGTCGTCAAACCGAGGTTGGACCAGATGGCAGCGGAACGAAATCCAAACCCGAACCCAACGCCCGTTGTTCAACCGACTGCCCAGAACGCGCAGCCGGCGCCGACAGAAGAGCCCGTGCCGACTCCGGAGTTCGTCCCGCCGCCCGACACCGTTCAGTTTCAAAACTCGAACACGAACCTGGACGGCAAACTGGCGGAACACTATTTCGACTTCTCGTTCTATTACCCGAAGTCCTGGAAAGTTGATCCAAAGGCGGGCGTTGCGGGAGCGACAAGCTTCGTCAGAGTCGAACGCAGCCTGCCACCGAATTTCACGCAGGAGAACTTCGGCGTCGGCTGGTACACGAGCAGCGGGACGTTCATCGGCGATCTGAAAAATTTCCCGCAGCGCGTCGAGGAATTCAGTGCGTCGCTGGCGAAAGTGTTGCCGGAGTACAGGAAAGTTTCAGAAGGACCGACGAAGGTCAACTACATGCAGGGCTACGAGTTTCGCTGGGAAGGTCTTTCGAAGGACACCGAGAAGGGCGACATTCATCTTTGGGGACGCGTCATCTTCCTGCCGACCGGCAACGAGGGCGACACGACCGGCGCAACCTTGACGATGCTAACGTCATCTCTTGCACCTGAGTTGACCTCGGTCGAGGATGTTGGTGAAAAAGGTCAGGCGCCGGTTATTCTCGAATCGTTCAGATTTGGCAAGAAGTAGTGAACCAAAATTAATGGCAGTAAAGAAAGACGTGGAAACGAAGATCAGGTTCTGGACGCCGCTGCGTTTGGTGTCCACGGTGATCGTGCTGGGCCTGCTGGCGGCGTTTGGAGTTTCGAGTTGTAACTCGAACGATCCGCCGGTGCGCGTTTCCAATCCGAACCTGCCGCTTCTGCCCGCGGTCGTCCTCGACACCGAACTGCAAGCCGCGAGCGGTGGTCCGATCAAGCTCTCCAACTATTCCGGCAAAGTGATGCTGGTGAATCTCTGGGCCACCTGGTGCGGGCCGTGCCGGATGGAAACGCCTGAGCTGGTGCGATTGCACAAGGAGTATCAGGATCGAGTCCAGTTCGTCGGCCTTTCGACTGAAGATCCGGTTGCCTCGGCGCAGAAGGTGCAGGAGTTCATAAAGCAGTACGAGGTCGACTACCAGATCGGCTGGGCCACGCGCGACGTGGCGCTGACGCTGATGCAGGGGCAGACGTCGATCCCGCAGAGTTTCATCATCACCCGTGACGGGCGTATTCAGAAACGGCTCCTCGGTTTTCATCCGCAGCGCACGCCGCCGCAGTTGAAGGAAGCGCTCGAGAGCGCGCTTGGTTCCTAATCGCGCCCCCTAATCGCGCTTGGCCTCCTCCATTTCACGTTCACCTTCCCGCTCGAGCCGTTCTCCTTCGCGGGACAGTTGCTCGTCCTGCAATCCCTCGGCGACGTCTTTCTTAGCTTTGCCTTCCAGTTTTTTCATCTCAGCTTCGACGCGCTCCTCAACCTGATCGATCGGTGCGGGCTCGTCGAGTTCATCCTGTGTTGTGATCTTGTTTTTGTCGATATTCATGTCCATTTGTTCTCCCGATGATTTAAGCTAGCAAGCCACCGGTTACAGAAGTGCTGGGTTTTGATGACGATTTGTATGCGCCTCGCAACGGCCGTCGTTTGCTCGACAAAAAGCGTTGCTGGGCGTTAGACTTCGAGTGCCAATGAGTTATCTCGTCTCACTGAAAATGGTGCGGTTGCTGCTCGCGGTTTCTGTGTCGATATGGTTGGCGGGCGGATGCCTGTTCGGCTGTAGCAACACGGCGATGGCGGCGACTGATTCCAGTGAGAAGCAGGCAGTTGAAGGCGAGAGTTGTCATGCAGAACGTTCCCACGACTGCTGTGCGAAAGCCAAAGCCAAACCGAAGCCGGCGAAGCAAACCAGGGTCAACGTAAACCGGAACCTGAGCCGGGATTTGGCCGGCGTCTCGTCGCTTCCGACCGGAAGTATGAGTGACTGTCCGCTGATGGTTGGCGCGACGGCGGTGGTTTCGAAGAGCAGCAGTAACTCGCCGGAGCTCGCCGGCTCGACAACGGCGGCGCGTTCGCTGCCCGTCAACGATATCGAGTTACCTCAGAGACAGATTGTCGAACCGTTCCTACCCAATCGTGGTCCGACCTACCTTCGTTGTTGTGTTTTCCTGATTTAGAGCTCTCCCGCAACGCTGGATAACTTCGCCAGTTTTCTCACAGCGGAAGCGCCGGTGTGTGCGCTGGCGTCAGGAAAAGTTTTACCCCTCTTGATAGGAGAACAAAAATGAAACCCCGAAAGACAACTCTATTCGTTGCGCTGTTGGCGTTGTTGCTGGCGGCATTCGCCGTGGGCATGGGCCAGGGCACTACCCAAACGGATCAGAAGAAGAAGGCCGACTCGTGTTGCGCCGAAGGCGCGTCCTGCTGTGCCGAGGGCATGACGTGTAAAGAAGGCGAGAGCTGCTGCAAAGAAGGCGCGGAATGCTGTAAGGAAGGCGCCGAGTGCTGCAAGAAACACGCCGACAAAGACCACGCCTCTTGCTGCAACGGCGAATCGTGCGACATGGCGAACATGAAGCACGACCCTAACATGAAGCACGACGGAAAAATGAAGCACGATCCAAAGAAAGCCGGTGAGTGCTGCAACATGAAAGACAAGGACAAAGCGAAGGCCAAGCAAAAGGCCGCAGCGTAAATCGTCAAATCCGTGTTGAAGTCTAAACGCGCAATGGGGTGGGCCGGCATCGTTCTACTGCTGGCCCACTTCGCTGGCGATAGGAACTGATGTTACGCTTTACTCCAAGCCGTCCATACTCGATTCCTGAATCAGGAGCTAGTCGGAATGA
>DASURS010000332.1:0-23070 GCA_036279935.1 Pyrinomonadaceae bacterium | reverse complement strand
CGATCTACGGCACGCTGAACTACACGCCGGTTGAGTTTGGCGCGCTTAACCTGCTGGCCTCCGATCCGATGTTCCAGCATCCGAACGGCATGTTTGGACAGATGATCATCGAACCGGCGGGTTCGACGTGGCAGTGCGGCGAAGCAGGCAGCTTGCAGCCGTGCGACCCGTCGGGATCGCCGCCGCCGTCGTCGCGTGCGTCTGCGACTATCGCGTTCGGAAACAACAGCTTCCGCGAGTTTTCAGTGATGATTAGCGACGCGTTGATCACGTCGTCGACGTCGAGCGCCATCAACTACCGCACGGAACCGAAGAGTCAGCGTTATGCAAACTCCGCTAAGGATTTCTCGTGCATGACGTCGAATCTGCTGGTCCAACCCGGATCGAGCCCGTCAGTAGCGATTGGCGAACCGCAGACGCCGATCTTCACGGCCGGGGTCGGCGATCAGGTGCGGTTCCGCATGACGCACCCGATGGGCACCGGCGATTCTCAGGTGTTTACGATCAGCGGTCACAACTGGCAGCGCAATCCCTACCAGAACAATTCGACCACGATCGGCAGTAACAATCTTTCGCAATGGCTTGGCTCGCGCGATAACCACGGCTCGACCGATCACTTCGATCTCGTGATCGACAAGGCCGGCGGCACGCTTGGCAGATCCGGCGATTATCTCTACACCGCTTATCTGCCCGATCAGGCATTGCTTGGCGCGTGGGGCATTTTCCGAGTCGGCATCCCCGGAACGCCGGCGCCCAATGCTGTTTGCGGAAATCAGCAGGGTGCGCCGGCCGTAACTTCGCCCGCGCGGGCGCCGGCTACGGATCTTCGCCTGCGATTCCGCCGTGCTCCGCTTAATCCGAGCTCTCGGCGGTAGGCGTAAAGGCATCACGCGCGTTATCAGAGATCTCACCTAAGGAGGAAGGAAATAATGGCCGGCAAGAGTAAAGGCAAAGGCGGCGGAACGACGGGCGGCGCAACGCCGGGTGGCCCAGCCCCGGGCGGCCCCAAAGGTGGTGGCCCAAAAGGAGGCCTCAAGGAAAAAGATAAAGGTAAACCCTACGCCTACGGTAAGGACGGTAAAGACGGCGGTGGAAAAGACGGAAAAGATGGGAAAGACGGCGGCGGCAAGGACGGTAAGGACAAGAAAGGCAAGAAGAGCAAAGGCGACAATGGCCAATACTGGTCTGACACCGTAGCCATCATTCTCAAACGAGATTGCGCCGAAGCCCTGTACGCCGCGCTGGTCGTCGCCCTCGGCACACTGCCGTCGCCCAAGAAAAAGAAGAAAGACAAGAAGGACAAGAAAGACAAAGGCAAGGGCAAAGAGAAGCCGAAGGAAAAGCCCAAGGACAAAGGCAAAGATAAGGGCAAAGACAAAGGTAAAGACAAGGGCAAGGTTTAACGAGCACCGGGCGACAAAATCTTGATGAAATCCGTGTCATCTGTGTTCCCTGGAGAACACAGGTTCACTAACGATCTCGTTGACGAATTCCTCGCTCATCGCGCCTACCGACATGCGTTTTGTCTGAAGCTCTTCAGGCTGGCAAGGGACCCGGCAGTGTTGTGGGAGGTTCGACGTCTGGCGACTCTCATGGCCGAGCACCAGGTTCTACAGCTCGCGCCCGATCGCTTGTCCGATTTTGACGTTCTATTGAGCGAATTGCGGCTGAAGCGACCGGGGTTGCAACAGCCGCTCGCTGCCTCGCTATTGAAAGAAGGTTACTCGACGACGGACCTGCGCGGGTTCGTCGTCGAGCTTCTGCGTCGACTCTCGCGGCTCGAACGCGTGCATCGCGGTATTCGCGGCAAGCGGACGAGCTACGCTGCGATTAGTGAGTTCGTCGAACTCTCGCGCCGCGACTGCAAGCTGACGCTGGCGCGTTATCTGTTCACGCCCGACGACGTGATTCGCGAAGTAGTTCGCCGGTTGAGAGTGACCGACGGCGTGCGCGACGTCGATCTCGCGCAGCCGCGCTATCTCGACGCGGAGATTAAGCACAATCTCGCCATGTTGCCGGATTATGAGTTGGGAATCCTGCAACGGCTGTGTGCGGGTTCGAAAGTCTACTGGGTCGCGGACCACACGAGCTCGTCGATCAATTCGCTGGTCGAGTATCCGCTGTCGACGGTCGTGCTCGTCGTCAAGCCGCCGGGCAGTCACATCGAATTTGAGCTCAAACGCGCGGGGCGCAAGGGCGCGAACGCGTTGAGCGTTGTTTTCAATCGCAATGGCAATCGCGTTCCGGCGTCTCACCGGCTGGACGGCGGCAGCATGCAGTGGCTGCTGCGATACGAAGCGCGCAGTGGATCGAAGCTGAGCTCGATCTATCGGCTCGTGCATCGCGTTGACGCGCCGATGCCGGGATACATCACGCGCAACACCGTGTTTGCGATTCCGACGCGAAACGGGGCCGCGCCTGCTTTTCGATATTTCACTGACGCGCGGGTGTTTGGCGACGCGCGTTTTCGCGAGATGCGCTCCGCCATGGCGGCGGCGGTGCAGTTGTTCGAGCGTGACGAAGGCGAGAACTTGCCGGCGTTCGAAGGTGAGATGGCGGTGACGGCGGAGTTTTTGAGTCACGTTGCGCCGGCGCAGGCGATACTCACCGGAACCAGTTCGTTTCGCATCGACAAGTTAGCAACGTATCTGTCGCGTGATGGGGCGGAGAAATATTTCACGCAGTATCAGGAGCTTCCGTACACGCCGGTGGATGCGCGGCGGTTTGCGGATGAGCTGTTGGACGAGGTGTTAGGCGTTTACGTTCCGCCTTCCGGTGCTTATCGCAGCTACGGGCGTTATGTCGATGCGGCGTTTTCTGTGCCTGCGAATCGCGAGCGTGCAAATCGGATCTTTGTGTCGCTGGTGCGACAGATCGCGACGTTGTGGGGGACGTTGCTGGGCATTCGCGGGCAGTCGCGAGGGGAGTCGTTTGTCGGGCGGAATGTCGGGTTGCGGAGTTTTTGGGTTGGCGGCGAGTGGAAAGTGAAGTTGATCTTCATGGACCACGATGCGTTGACGTTGCCTGATCTGGAGATTGGGCACTTTTTTGCGCAGAACGCGTTTCCGGGGATGTTGCTGGACGAGCGGCATACGTGGGGTCGCGCTAATCCCGCGCTGTTTCCAACGAGCTTGTTTGGATACTTGATGTGGATCTACCGCATCGATTCAGTATTGGAATCGCAGGCGCGGCGTATCGCTGAAGCGGAGTTGCTGTCTGCGTATAAAAAAACGCAGTACGCGGTGGTCAACGATCGCAAGCTGCGGGCGTTCTTCAGCGAGGAGTTTGTGGAGCGGTTGCTTGACTGGGACGTGTTCGTCGCCGGTTACCTGAAGCGTGAGAGTGGATGGAAGACACGGATGAAACGGATGTTCAAGGCTAAAGGCTACGAACCCGACGCGTTTGAATACTATTCCGAAGCCGTCGAAAAATACCGCGGCTTCATCGATCGCAACGGTTTCCTGTTCCTGCAATGACCTCTTCGAGATCCGAAATGTCGGACCGCTATGAACGCGATGGCATCGTGTTTCCCGTGCCGGTGCTGACGGAGGCAGAGGTGGCGGAGTTTCGCGGCGAGTTGGAGTCGATTGTCGAGGACCGGCAGAGACGAGCAGATAATCTTCATCTCCAGTTTCCGTGGGCGTATCGATTGGCCAGTCATGAAGCGGTATTGGACGCGGTGGAACGGTTGATTGGACCGGAGATTTTGATTGACGGCAATCTCGTTTTTTATAAGCCGCCGCACGACGACGGCTACGCATCGTGGCACCAGGACAGCGTCTATTCGGGTTGGCACCTGACGCCGTCCGTCTCGGCCTGGATTGCGCTGACACCGAGCGAGCCGGCGAATGGCTGCATGCGCGTGATTCCGGGTTCGCACAAACAGGGGTTACTCGAACACGACAACGTCGAGGATCCGAACCTGCTAAACAAGCGCGGCGAGCGTCTGCGGATGGATGTCGACGAATCACAGGCGGTCGACGTCGTTTTAAGGCCCGGCGAGATGTCGTTGCACCACACCAACATCATTCACGGATCGAAGCCGAATACGTCGGGTGGACCGAGGATCGGGTTCATCGTCCGCTTCGTCACGAACGCGAGCACGAATCGAGATCGTCAAATGTTGCGAGTGCGAGGAAACGCGGATTGCAGTCACCTTCGATTGGCAGAACCGCCGGCGAGTCGCAGCGCGTGATTTGGCGACTGAAAGATTCTCTTGGCCGGCCGGCGCGTGAGGAAGTGACATTGATCGTTCTTTGAAAACGGGTTGTGGCTGATATCGATACCGCGCGTGAGCCGCGTCGTGCGCAAGTGTTCCGTCTGTACCGGATCGAGATCGATGACTTTCGCGAACCCTGTAGCCGCGTCGTATTCTTCGCACATCAGCAGGTTTGCTCTGACGTCCATGGCTTCGACGTAGACATCGATCATTATGCGAAAGTCTCTATTCGAACTCTCGCCCACAGTGACCGAAGCCAGTGGCGCGAAATACTCGCGATAGTAGTCGACCAGAAAATCCAGGCTCGCGCTGTCGCGCGCAATAACGATTGCCGTTTCGCTGAGCAGCCGATCGACGTGGCTGCCGAACAGCACGAGCGATTTCTCGAGATACCAGTGGTGCTCCACCCGGTTTTGAACGTCTGAATATTCAGACTCGACCCAGACGAGGTTCGGCATGAAGCAGTAGCACTTGAAGCGCTCCTGCAAACGATAACTATTCATGTCGAGCACGTGTTCGGCCCGGCTGTTCAGTTCGATGAACTCGTCGAACACAGTATTGCGGATGACATAAGCAAACGTCGAATTAGCTTTCGTGATACGGCCGACGTGCTCGCTGACTTTGATCGGCTCGTCCTTATGCAGCGCGCCGAAGTACAGCATGTCCCAATCGGCGGGAACCTCTTCGACGAAGCCGGCGAATTTTTCTTTGAACTGCGGATCGAACACCGCATCGTCTTCGAAGATCGTGACGTCGGACACGCTTGCTTCGCGCGCGCGGCGCACGGCCTGTACGTGACTGAGCAGGCAGCCATACGCGCCGGCCGTGTGGGGCCAATCGTGCGGCAGCAGGACGGTATTTCCATCGACCGCGGAGAGGCGCTGCACGTCGCGTATGTCATGCTCCGCAAACGCGCGCTGCATTCGCTGCCATCGTTCTGGTCGTCGATCGAGGTTGATACAGACTTTGAGTGACACGGAGTACACGAATTGTAACGATTTTGTTGACCGTTGGGGAACCGTCTTCTAAACTGCTGCGCGCGCGGCGCGCGCCCCGACTCACTGCACGGAAAAGAACATGGCCTCGGTTCTCTCTCACGCACAATTGGCTAATTACGAGGAGTTAGGATTCCTGCATTCGATCCCGATTCTCTCGGCCGATGAAGTGCGCCATTTTCGCGCCGACGTAGAGCAGACGTGCGAGGCGCTCGGCGGCCGCGTCACGCGTCTCGATGGGCCGCATCTTTACTTTCGCTGGGCGTGGGACCTGGCCACTCATCCGCGCGTCCTCGACTGCATGCAACAACTGATTGGATCAAACATCCTGCTCAAGTCGACGCGGTTGTTTTACAAGTTCGGCCAGAGCGCATCGTTCGTCGGCTGGCACCAGGACGGCATCACTGAACGAGTGGACCAGGCGTTCGTTCCTGCGATCTGGCTCGGACTGACTGAAGCCACGGCTGAGAACGGCTGCCTGCGCGTCGTGCCGCGTTCGCATCGACTCGGCCTCGTCCCGCACGCAGATCGTCCTAATCCTAACAACTTGACAACACAGGGCTTAACGGCGCAGGTCGAGATCGAGGAGCCGCACGATATTGTGATGCGCGAAGGCGAAATGAGTCTGCATCATCCATTGATCCTGCACGCGTCGAACCCTAACCAAACGGCTGAGTCGCGCATCGGTTTTTCGGCAACCTACTCGACGCCCGCGTTGACCGCGAGCCGTACCGCGGTGTCGTGGGTGCGCGGTGATGGGCCGCGGGATCGCTTCAACATCGTCGAAAGCCCGGTTGAGCGAGCGCTCGAAGATGCAATCGCGGCGTATCGCGCCGGCAATCATCAAATGCTGTTCTCAATATGATGCTTCTGAGTGTCATCATTCCGACCTGGAACCGAGCACGCCTGGTGTGCGATGCGATTGATAGCGCACTGAAGCAGGGAGACGTCGAAGTGATCGTTGTTGACGATGCTTCGACCGACAATACGACAGAACTGGTGACGCAGACTTATGGCAATCGCGTTCGATTGTTACGGTTGAAGGATCGTTTGGGCGCGGGCGCGGCGCGAAACGCAGGCGCTGCTGTGGCGAGTGGAGAGTTCGTCGGTTTTCTTGATTCGGACGACGTCTGGCTTCCTGGAAAGCTCGATGCTGAGTTGAAGGTGTTCGAACAGTTTCCTGATGCCGAAGCCGTTTTCTCAGATAGTCAGGTTGACGGTTCGAGCCGTTTTGCACAGAACGGATTGCTGGAAGCGACTGGCGGCGAGGTTCGTTGGGCCGCTGAATGCGACTGGCTATGGACCAACAGCACCAAAACGGTCCATACGTGTTCCGTCACCGTGCGCCGCACGGCACTTGCGAGACTTGGGCCACGACTGTTCGCGGAGGATCTCGATTGCTGCGAGGATTGGGAGTTTCAGATGCGGGTTTGTCATCTGTGCCGTGTCGTCGTGCTGCCGAAAGTGCTGGCCCATGTCCGGCGCTTCGACGACGGTTCGCGAAACGGGCGCGGGATACCGGGACGCAAACAAACGGCTCAGCAGGAACAGATTCTGCTACGCGACCGGCTGACGGTAATGCGCCGCGCGACCTGGTTGGAAAATCTTGGATCCCGATTGGCTGCTGAACTGGAACGGTTTCAGCTCGAGACCGAAGACAAGCTAAACGGATGAACGTCGAGGAAGTACACATCTGGCGCGGTTCGCCCGAACAGCAGGCGCTGCGCTCGCTCGCAGTGAAGACGTCGCAGTTCGCCTATTTCGACGAACTACTCGATCATCCGAATTGGGCAGACAAGTTGGTCCTCGATTTCGGCGGTAACCGAGGGAACATCCTGCGTGATCCTGCCTGCCGCATCGAAACGCAAAATTATTACTGCCTCGACATCATCAAGGACGCGATCGACGAAGGCCGCCAAACGTTTCCCGACGCGCACTGGTTCCACTACAACCGTTACAACTGTTCGTTCAACCCGACTGGAATCCGCGATCTTCCGATTCCAGATCTCGCATGTGAATTCGATCTAATTCTTGCCTACTCGGTGTTTACGCATACGACGCTGGAGGAGATGAGGGATCTGGTCGCGCAACTCCAGCAAAGCCTGGCGCCGGGCGGAACACTGGCGTTCACGTTCATCGATCCGCATTGGAACGACAATCTCAAATGGCGTCTTGAACGAGTGAATTCGAAAGCTGATGTGGAACGAAGCCGCGGCGCGCATTGGTGCGCGTTGGTAAACGGCGAGCTGTTCGTCGAAAACAACGGCTACTGGTCCAACGAGACCGAGTCGTGCCTGACTTATCACGTCTTCTACACTGAAAATTTTCTGCGCGAGCAATTTCCAGGGGCGATCGTCCGGCCACCTGTCAACGGTGAGATGCAGCACTGCTGTATTATTCGAAAGTGATGTCGTTTCCAGACAGCGCTAGGGTGAACGTCGGCGACGCGCTTGCTCGCGATCTGCTCCACGCCGCCGAGCGTCTGCCAAACTACGACAACCGCGAGTTCTACTCGACGTCGTTGCAGGCGTCGGTGCTCGAAGACGTTCGCGCCGCTGCGCCCGATGGCTTCGACGATCTCATCACTCGGATCAAAGCGCGACTCGCACAGCCACCCTATTGCGCCTTGATCCGTGGTCTCGTGTTTGACGAGGGCAACAAACTGTTCGTGGCGATCAATCGCGCGTTTGGCGAACTGGTCGCTCGCCCTTATGAGAAGCCGCGCGCGCAACTGGTCCACTACATCCAACCCGCCACTGACTTATTGTCGGCCCGCGGCGGCCACGAGAGCGAGCGACTGCACACGGACACGGCCGATTGGGAGCCGCCGGTCGAGTTGATCTCGATGGTATGCGTGCGCGCTGATCCCGACGGCGGCGGCCGTTCGCGAATTCTCGACGTCGACACCATTCGTGGCGAAGTCAACGAACGACTGGGCAGCGCGACGCTCGGACGTTTGGAATCCGAAGCCGTGCCATGGCAGTTGGCGAACTACTGGGGCGGCGGCGTGAAGTGGCGCACGGTCTTGACGAAGTCGAGCATCTGCTGGCGGCGCTACACGATCGATCTCGCACTCGATTCAACCGGCGCGAAGCTTTCGGATGAAATGCTGCACTCGCTCGAACGCTTCGAAGACGTGATCTCGACGACGCCAAAAACACTCGACTTCCTGATGCGCGAAGGCGAACTGCTGTTCTCCGACAACCGCCGGACGATTCACGCTCGCACGCCGATCGCGTCAGGAACAGCGTCAGATCGTTTAATGATTCGCAGTTGGATCAGGACCACAAACTAAACCATGAACTTTGCTCAAATCTCTGATTGCGTGGAAGCGAATGCCGGCGAGATTGATCCGTCGGCCCTTGTGGGCACGTGGATCAACTCAAACCTCGACACGAACAGCATCGCCCGTATCAAAATTTCAGACACCGGCGGAAAACTTCAACTCCAGGTCTTCGCAATTGGACCAGAGGGTTTGATCGACTGGGGAGTTGCGGACGCAAGAGTCTTCGCTTCCGGGCCGGCGTTTCACAAGGGCGCCGGCTTCACGTGCCGCTACGATTTCGGCTTCGCCGAAGCGCGGATGCAGGCGATGATCATGAAAGGACTGCTGGTGTTGGCCCAGTTTCACCTCTTCAAAGACGACAGCGGGCGCGCCGGCTACTTCCTGCGCGAGTATTACGCCGTGGAACACGATCGTTTCTAGGGAACAATGACTCTCGATTTCAAACAAAACAGCCATCTCGATCCGGGGCTATCCGAGCCCGTCCTGCCCAGTCTCGAAAAACTTTTCGGACGCTGGTTGAATACGAACCACGACACGCGCGGCATCGCCGAATGCGTCATCGCTCGCGACGGCGATCAGATCAAGGTCAGCATCGTCGGCGTTGGCGACGACGGCGGGATCGCGTGGCCCACTGTCACGGCGCAGCCGCTGGCGAACCTGGAAGAGGAAGCGGGACAGCGCACCGGCGCGTTGATGGCGACCTTCGAGTTCGACTTCATGCGCGCCGAAACGCACATCAGGATCAACAAGGGCGTGCTCGTGATCGTGCTGTTCGCGACCTTTCTCGACGACAGTGGCCGGTCCAACTATCTCAATCGAGAATTCTTCTATCGCGGATGACAGGGTTTGCCATTTCTGTCGACAAAAACCGGGCAGTTTACGTATTTCTCGCTCCAGTTGGGCGAGACTGACTGGCGCGGTAAAAACGTCCTCGACTTCGGCGGAAACGTCGGCAACATGCTGCGCGATGCCGATTCTAGGATCGATCACGAACGTTACTGGTGCATCGACGTCGTGAAGGAGTCGCTCGAAGCGGGACAGCAAGCGTTTCCGAAGGCGCACTGGATCCACTACGATCGGTATTGTTTCTTTTTCAATTCGTCGGGCGTCCCGCGACTGGCGCTGGCCAATCTTCCTGGCGTTCCTCGATCGTTTGATTACATCGTCGCGTACTCGGTGTTCACGAACACATCGCAGACGGACATGCTGGACCTTGTGGTCCAACTGCACGAACACCTCGGCGATCGCGGAGCGCTGGCGTTCACGTTCATCGATCCGCATCACTGCTCGTGGCCGGGTCGATACGGCGGCAACAATCTTCGCTGGCGACTCGAGCGCGAGATCTTTCTCGAAAAGGAGAAGGGAAACACGCTCGACATCGACGTCGACGCATTGTGCGAGCGAGCGCGCGACGCGTTGTGGTTTGTGCTCGTGAACGGTGAGGACTTGTATCTCGAAACGGAAGACACCAGAACCTATGAGCCCGAGCAACAGCGGACTTATCATACGTTCTATTCAGTTGATTACATGAAGTCGTTGTTTCCGCAGGCGACGATCCTGCCGCCGGCGAACGACGAGATGCAGCATTGCTGCGTGATTAGAAAGTCATGAAAAGGCTTTCCCGCAAAGGCGCAAAGGCGCAAAGACAGGCAAACACATCGGGCGTCCCGGGAGTCGTCGACAAGTCTCTTTTCTTCACTGTTCTTCTTTGCGCCTTTGCGCCTTTGCGGGAAAAACCTCAGTCATAATCATGGACTTTGTGCGACTCACGCCCGAGCAGCGGCAAGCGTTCGCCGACGACGGTTTTCTCGTCGTGCGCAACGCGCTCGATGCTGATGCGGTCGCACAGCTCGTCGAAGAGTCCGATCGCCTGGCGGGCGCATTTCTGCGCAAGCCGGAGATTTCCGGGAAGCCGGAATACAACCATCTCGATCTCCGCCGCGGCCTGTTGAAAGAGAAAGCTTTGCTGGCGCTGGTTTCCAATTCGACGACGGTCCCGCTCGTGGTCCAGTTGCTCAGCACGAACATTCATCTTCACTCGACGACGATTATTTACAAGCGGCCGGAAAGTCACGACGATCCGCCGTTCAGGCGCGGCTGGCATCGCGACATTCGCATTCCGAAGGATCTCGGTCACGAACAGTTGCCCCTTGTCGGCATAAAAGTCTGTTACTGCCTGACGGATTTTAACCAACCGAATTGCGGCATGACGCTGATGGCGCGTGGCTCTCATCGTCTGCCCGGCCCTTTGAATCTTCCGAAAGACAGCGTCGATCCGACCGACTTCGAGGTCTGTGATCTTGAGCTCAACGCGGGCGACGCTCTGTTTTTCGAAAACCGCACCTATCACACCGCCGCGCCGAATCGCAGCGATCGCACTTCAAAGGTGGCGATCTACGGGTACGCGTATCGCTGGATGAAACCCGAGGTCTATCTCGAAAATCCCGACGAGCAACAGTTGCTCACTGTCGATCCGATCACGCGCCAACTGCTCGGCGGCTATCGCGACGTCGACACGGTGCCGTGGGCGCTGGAACGTTGGGCCAGACAGCACGGAATCGCACGCGAAACGGTTCCGTGGACCATCGAGGTATAAAAAGATGTCGCTGCATGATGATGAACGTTTGATCGATGGCGCGAAACGTCTTTTCGCGAGCACTCGCTCGTTCTCGTGGAACCTCGTCTCTACGAGGCTGACGCAGTTTCCGTACTTTGACGAAGTGCTCGGCCGGCCGGAATGGAAAGGGCGCAAGATCCTGGACTTCGGCGGCAATGTCGGCACGTTTCTCGCCAGCGCCGGCGATAACGTGAATCACGAAGACTACTGGTGCATCGACATCAACCGCGCTGTAGTCGAGCAGGGACGACTAACGTATCCGCGCGCGCATTTCGTGCACTTCAATCGCTACAGCCCGCAGTACAACCCGCACGGGATTCGCAACCTGCCGATTCCCGATTGTGGTGTGAAGTTCGACATCATCCTGGCGTTTTCGGTTTTTACTCATGTCGACATGAAGGAGATGGTTGAGTCGGTGGGCGCGCTGCAGCGGATGCTCGCGCCTGAGGGCGTGCTGGCGTTTACGTTTTTCGAACCGAAGTTCGATCGGTCGTTGTCCGATCCGTCAATGCCGCGCGGTTCCACGGTCATGAGAAATCTTGGACCACGCGGGCAGAATGAAATGGTCAGGCGGGCACGTTGGTTCGTCGTGATCGACGATCGCTTGTACGTCGAGCCGGGAGACGCAATGTGCCATCAGTCGCGTCTCGGTAAACCTCTCGAGTCGTATTGCTCGTTCTTCACCGCGGAGTTCATGAGAACGCTTTTCCCGGGCGCGACGATACACCCGCCGGTGTGCCGGGAATGGCAACACTGCTGCATCATTCGAAATTAAACGCACGATGAGTTTGAGGTTTCACTGGATGCTTCCGAAAGGCGGCGAGGTCGCGCTCGACGGGCGACAAACGCCGCGCGAAGCTGCGCGCTATCGCATCGAGTCGATGCAAACGACGTCGCCTGCGCCGCGTCCGGACATCGCCGGCTGGACTCACTTTGCGCGGCACGCGGAGGAGGCGGGTATCGAGTCGGTGCTAATCTCGTTCAGCCGTTACGAGCCCGATCCGTTCGTGGTGGCGTGCGCGCTGGGCCAGGCTGTGAAGAAACTCAAGTTCATCATCGCTTATCGCTCGGGACTGATGCAGCCCGCGACGTTTGTGCAGCAGATGAACACGGTCTCGGCGCTGGTCCAGGGGCGAGTGGCTTTCAATATCGTCGCGGGCAGTTCCAGCGAGGAACAGCACGGGTACGGCGACTATCTTTCGCATGATGAGCGCTATGCGCGCGCGGAGGAGTTTCTCGCCGTCTGCAATGCGTTCTGGCGCGGTGATGATGACGTTGACTTCGCAGGCAAACACTATCGCATCGAGCAGGGAAGGATCGCGACTCCGTTTGTTTCGTCCAACGGTAAGTCGCCGGAGATCTATGTTTCCGGACACTCAGAGCCGTCGGAGCAGTTAGCTTATGCACAAGGGACATGCTGGCTTCGCGTCGCCGAAGATCCGGTGAAGATCGCTCCCGTCGTCGCGCGTGCCCGCGCTCGCGGGATCGGAGTTTGTCTGCGGTTGTGTCTGCTGTGCCGGCCGACCCGCGAGGAGGCTATCGAGGTGGCGCGGAGTCTGCTACCGGAGGACGCGAAAGAAAGCACGACGACGCTGAAAGACGATTCGCAGATGTACCAGGAAGGTGCGCGCGTGCGCGGGCGAATCAGTCCGGATGCGCATTGGTTGAATCGTTCGTTGTGGACCGGTCTCGTGCCGCACTATGGTCCGGTTTGGACCACGCTGCTTGGATCGCCGCACGAGATCGCGGAGGCGTTATTGGAATACGAGAGAATCGGCGTCACCGAGTTCATTATTTCGGGTTGGCCCGAAGTCGATACGGTGAACGTGTTTGGGCGTGAAGTGTTGCCGCTCGTCAGACGAAAATGAGCCTCAGATTTCACTGGATGCTTCCGAAAGGCGGCGAGGTCGGGATGAAGACCGCGCAGGAGACGTCGCGTGTTGCGACGACGAAGGCGGGCTCGGCGGCTGCGTTGCCTGACATGGAAGGCTGGGTGCGTTTCGCGCGTTGCGCTGAAGAAGCGGGCATCGAGTCGGTGTTGCTTTCGTTCAGCCGCTACGAGCCGGACACGATCCTCGTCGCGTGCGCGGTGGGTCAGGCGACGAAGAAGCTGAAGTTCATCGTTGCGTACAGGCTCGGACTGATGCAGCCGGCAACGTTCGTGCAGCAGATCAACACGCTATCGGGTTTGATCGAGGGGCGAGTGAGTCTGAATATCGTCGCCGGCAGCTCGATGGCTGAACAGCGCGGCTATGGCGACTTTCTCGAACACGACGAACGTTACGCGCGCGCGGAAGAGTTTCTGAGCGTGTGTCGGTTGTTTTGGGCCAACAACGGAGACGTGAACTTCAGCGGCAAGTACTGCCGCATCGAGCACGGAAAGATTTTCACGCCGTTTCTCGCTCCGGATCGCACGTCGCCGGAGATCTACGTGTCGGGCCATTCGGAGCAGGCGCAGCATCTCGCCTTGACGCAGGGCTCGTGTTATCTGCGGCTGATCGACACGCCGGAAAAGCTGGCGCCGGTCGTGGGGCGGTTTCGCGAGAACGGCGTCGAGGTCTGTTTGCGGCTGTGCGTGGTTTGCCGGCCGACGCACGAAGAGGCGCTCGCTGCGGCGCAGGCGTTGTTGCCGCCGGAAGAGATTGGGCGTCTGGAGCGGCGGATACTTTCCAGCAGCGATTCGAAGACGCTTAAAGACGCTCTCGCCGCGGCGGATGACGTCGGCTGGCTGAATCGGAATCTGTGGGCGGGCCTCGTGCCGTATTACGGTTCGTCGGCGATGACGCTCGTTGGCTCGCCGCACGACCTCGCCAACGCCCTGATGGAGTACAAGAGAATTGGCGTAACGCAGTTCATCATCGCCGGCTGGCCCAAGCTGGAGGAGATGATGATCTTCGGACGCGAGGTGATTCCGCTGGTGCGTGAAGCTGAGTCGCATGGATAGTCTTCTCGAACATTTCGTCGATCGGTTGCGCGGCGCGCGCGTGGAGCTCGATCCGTTTCCGCACTACTTCGTCGAGCACATGTTTCCCGAGGATTATTATCGTCAGATGTTGCGTCATCTTCCGCCCACCGGTGTCTACCGGAACCTGTACGAGGTCACGGATCTGAAGCTGGACCACTTCCGGCACCGGGACCAGCGCGACATGGATCACGGGTGGACCGACAATTTGCCGGCGGAGCAAAAATTGTTTTGGAATTCGTTCAATCAGTGGTTTTTGAGTGAAGAACTCGCGCAGGCGGTGATGAAATCGTTTGGCTGGGAATCGTGGCCGGCAGTGTCGGTCGAGTCGCAGTTCATTCGTCACCGGGCTGGCTACTTTCTCGGGCCGCACTCGGATTTGTATACAAAGCTGGTCGTGCTGTTGCTGTATCTCGCGCCTGACGACAGCGCCGAGCACCTCGGTACCTCGCTCTATCGTCCGAGGCAGACGGGTTTCAGTTGTCCTGACAGCAAGCACTATCCGTTCGAAGATTTTATCCGTGTGAAGACGCTGCCGTACCGGCCCAATTCGCTGCTTGCGTTCGTGCGTTCGGACGTTTCGTTTCACGGTTTGGAACCGTTGTCTGAGCAGGACGTCGCGAGCACGGGCCGCGACGTCATCCAGTATGTCATTCACGACAAAGCGAAGCGTGAGGCGCAGCTCGAAGCGCGTCGCCGGGCGGAGGCAAAAACATGAGACGCATCATGTTTGTGTGTCGCGCGCTAACCGGCGAGGCCTTGCGGTGTGCAAATGCGATTCAGGATCTCGACGATGTCACACTGCTGACGGTAGAGGGCGTTGATCATGCGCGGCAGTTGATTGACGCGGCGAGGGCGCACGGAAGCGTGGATAGAATCGTCACCGCACAGGAGACTTTGCTCGCGCCGGTAGCCGAGGCGAATGAGGCTTTAAATCTCGACGCGATGCGCTCCGAAGTCGTTACACGCACGTTAGACAAAGCAAAATTGAAATCAATTCTGGAGCGTGCCGGTCTCAAGACGCCGCGTGATCGAGTTATAGCGACCGTCGACGATGCTCGTCGCTTTGTTAACGAGATCGGTTTTCCCATCGTGATGAAACCGATGAACGGCAGCGGCGCGATCACGACCTTTCGGATAACTACTGATGAGGAACTCACGTCGATCGTCAAATTGATCGATGGCCCGGTTATCGCGCAGGCGTACATACATGGTCAGGAGCTTTGCTTCGACACCGTAACGATTGACGACGAACCTCAGTGTTATGCCGTTTGCTGCTACGATCCGCCGATCATAGAAGCGGTTGAGGATCCGCAGAAGCAGTGGCGCTGCATCATGCCGCGCGAACTCGACGCGTTTGAAGACTTCATACGCGACGGTCTCAAGGCGGTCCGCGCATTAGAAGTCGGGAGCGCTGTCACGCACATGGAGGGCTTCATTGATTCCGGCTTCATCGACGCGACACTCAGACCCGCCGGGGCGCGCATCGGTCCTATGTTCGGATGGGCGTTTGACGTTGATCCCTATCGATTGTGGGCGCGCGTCGTCGTCGACGGCGCTTTCGATGGACCGTTGGAGCGCAAGTACGCCGTGGGAACAATCTTCCTGCGCGGCGCCGGATCCGGATACGTGGAAGTCGTTGACGGCCTCGAAGAGATTCAGCAACAACTCGATCGCGTGATCGTCGAGGCGCGCTTCCCAAAGATCGGTGTTGCAAAGTCGGCCACCTACACCGGCGACGGCTTCATCACCGTTCGTCACGCCGATACCGCTGTGGTCCAAAACGCGCTCGACCTAATCGAGCGAACAATCCGCATCACTTACACCGGCGCAGACACGCAACAGCCAAACTGGGGCCATCGCCTCCAACACTTCAAAGACTTAAACCGACCCGCATGGGAGAACACGACGTGACAGCAGAAGCACCACGAGCCTTCAACCGCGAGATGTACCACGACCATCCGGAGAACGTCTTCTACGGCACCGACGACGGGGCCCAGGACGGCTCGTTCGCCGAGTTTGCCGAGATCAAGGCGCACTACGAAAACGTCGCGCCCGAGCGGCGCAAAGACATTCACATGATCAGCGTCGTCGGCGGTCTCTACGGTCTGAATCTGATCCCGCTCTGGAAACCGGCGCGTCTCACGATCTTCGACATCAACCCGACCGCGGTCACGTATTTCAAGATCATTCATCGAGTCTTCACCACCAGCCGCGATGCGAGCCACTTCCTGCAACGACTCACCGACGGCGACTACGACGTCGACGGCGAACGCGAGCAGTTCGTCCGCGAGAACATCCGGCTGAAGCAACAGGGCGCGCTGCCGCGCGAGCGCGGCTCGACGAAACGCCCGTACGAGCAGAGCTGGCAGTACGCGTTCGAGCACTTTGATCTGACGAAGCGCATCCTCACCGAAGCGCCGCTCGAGATTCGCACCGAGCCGATGGAGAGCGACGGCTTCCGCAACTGGATTCGCGAGCAGAACAATCTGTGGATCTACTCGTCGAACATCACCGAGTTTCACTATTTCGATCTCGACTTCGCGGACACGTCGAACGTGGTCCTGTTGCAGATCATTTTCCCGGGCCAGGTCCAACTGCTCGACCTCGCGCCGCTCGCCAGCGCACCCGTAAAAGTAAACTTCGAGATCCCGTTGCGCGCGGCCCGAATCGAACAAGGAGCCCTTTGAAATGGTGAACAAGACCCGGATCAAGACCGACGCCGCGCCGCCCGCGCTCGGCACGTATTCGCAGGCGATTCGCACGGGCGATCTCGTGTTTGTGACTGCACAAACAGGCCGTGATCCTGACACGGGAAAACTCGAAGACGGTCTCGAAGCGCAAACGCGCCGCATGTTGTCGAACATCGACGCCATACTGAACGCCGCCGGGTGTTCCGCCGCCGACATCGTGAAGGTCACACTGTTACTCGCCGACATCAAGGACTTCAAAGTAGTCGATCAGATCTACGCGGCGTGGCTGCCTGGTCTCGGAATCACGCCGCTGCCGGCGCGCACGGCTTTCGCGGCGCTCGCGTTGCCGGCCGGCGCGCTCGTGATGCTCGACGTCGTCGCCGCGTATCCGGTGCAGTGAGAATCACGCTCGTGATTGCGGGGCTCGCCGGTGGTGGCGCCGAGCGAGTTTGCATTAACCTCGCGAATGCGTGGGCCACTCGCGGGCGACACGTCACGATCCTCACGATCTCCCAAAACTCACGGCCGCCTGCATACGCAGTCGATCCGCTCGTGACACTGCGCGACATCGGCTGGCCGCGTCAGGCGCACTCGAACGAGCTCAACGACAGAGCGGTTGCGCCTGTCCGTCGTCTGCTGCACGAAGCTATCTGTCCGCAGTTGGTTCACGACATCACGATCCTCGCCATGCTTCGTCACGCGATCATGATGACGGCGCCCGACGCCGTTGTCTCGTTCATCGACAAGACTAACCTTCGCGTAATCGCCGCGATGGCGGAAACGCATGTGCCCGTCGTCGTGTGTGAAGTGACTGACGCGCGACGCATCTCGCTCGGCAAACTGCAAAACGCTCGCGAAGCACTTTATCGTTATGCGGCTGCGGTCGTTGCGCCCGATCCGGTGATCGCCGCTTGGTTCGGTGCGAAGGGCGCATGCGCAATAGCAATTCCCAACGCATTGGAAGCGCCACGACAGCAGAAACACGAATTGAAAACCAATCGAAGACGCATCGTGACGCTGTCGAGATTGTCGTCGGAGAAGCGGCCCGAGTTTCTGGTGCGTTCGTTTGCGAGTATCGCGCCTGACTTCCCCGACTGGGACCTCGAAATCTACGGTCTTGGACCACAGCGAAACTTCCTCGAACACCTCGTCGAGAAGCTGGCGCGCGATCGAGTTCACTTCCACGGTTTCACGAACGAGCCGTATGAAGTGCTCGCGAATGCCGAGCTCTTCGTTTCGGCATCGCGCATCGAAGGTTTCGGAAACGCGATCTGGGAAGCGCTGGCGTGCGGAGTTCCCATCGTCGCGATGGATGCGGGACCGCCCGTCCACGCACTCGTGCGACACGGAATCGACGGCGTGATCGTGCGTCAGCAGACGATGGCGGCGCTGGCCAACGCGCTCGCCGAGTTGATGGGCGACGACGCGAAACGCAGAGCTTACGCTTCGCGCGCGCCTGAAGTGATCGAGCGGTTTCCGTTCGACTCCGTGCTCGAAAAGTGGGACGAGTTGTTTCGCGCGATCTCCCTCTCATACTCCGCGACGTAATCGCGCGCCATTCGCAAATAGTGAAACTCGCGCATCGCTTTCTCACGGCACGCGCGCGGCGAGATAGTCGTGATTCTCCTGATCGCCGACACGTAATCGCGATCGTTGCGGCAAACAAAGCCGACGTCAGGCGAGATGAGCTCCGGGCACGCGCCCTTGTCGCTGCAAATTACCGGTGTGCCTGACATCAACGCCTCGGCCATTCCCAGACCAAATGCTTCGTCGACGCGCGTCGGAAAGAGAAAAGCGCGAGCTCCGGCGAGCAGCTCCGCTTTGCGTTTGCCGCGGACGTCGCCGACGTAAGCCGCGCCAATCTGCCGGCACAGGCCGGTGATTCTCATGATGCGCTTGTAGTTGTTTGCCGTGCCGGCGACGACGAGGTTGATGCGCATCCGAAACGCAAGCGAGACCGCGATGTCGAGTCCCTTCTTCATCTCCCAATCCATCGACGACATGAACAGGAAGTAGTTGCGCTTCGCTTCGGAGTAGATGCAGGCGTCCGGGTCGACGCCGTTCAGCACGAACCGCCGTCGTCCGTGGCGGTGCGCGAGTGTGCGTGAGACGAAGATCCAGTTGTCAGTCGTTGGGCGTTGGGCCATGCCGCGCGTTCGCATATCGATGTGGCAGGTCGAGACCCACGCGCGTCCGCGAGCGTGCCAGTCGCGAACGAGCGCCTCGTCGTGATCGGAGATCGTGTGCAGGATGTCGGCGTCCCAAACTGGTTGCGAGACGATGCGGATACCCGGCGCCGCAGGTTTCGTGGCGCCGCCCCGCAGCAGGTAAAAGACTTCATGGCCCAGTTCGGCGAGCCCTCGCGCGAGCAGGTCGTGAATCCAGAAACCCGACCCCGAAGGATAAGGCTTTGGATGCAGTCCGCTGCCGAGGTCGGCAAATGCGGGATAACGATGCTCGGATGAAAGGAGGATGCGCATGACGGTTATTGCCGATTGTCAATTGCCGATTGCCGATTGGCGCCGTCGACGCAGGCGATCCATTTACCGTCCGGTAACTGATGTGCGTCGACGTGGTGCATTCCCGATCCGTTCCATTCCTGGCCGCCGGGAGAGAGCACCGGATGTTTTCTCTCGACTTCTGCGTAACGCTCGCGCGTCAGTTCGGAGATCTCGAACGCCCTCACGCGCGTGCCGTAACGCGGCACACACTCCTGAGCGAAACGAATTACCCGCTGGTCCAAACACAGGATCCTTCCCGCCGGTCGCGCGCGGTACTTGTCGCCCCTGATGATCGGACTGCGCGGATGTTCCTTCCACGGTCCGTCGAGGTCAAGCGCGAAGTACAGCCGCAGCACGTCGTGCTGAAAAGGCGTCGCACAGACGAACAGCCACCATAGATCGTCGAAGCGCAGAATAGACGGATCGGCGTGGCTGCGGTCAATCAGTTTCTGTTGCCTGGACCAGCGTGTCGGGAAGTCGTCAGCTTTGTACAGGCAGACAGCGCCGGCGCCGAGTGTTTCGGGGACCATGTAGCACTCGCCCTGCCACTCGAAGACGTAAGGATACGAAAGGTGAAACGACTCGCGGATGACAATTCGCTCATACGTCCAACTGAATCCGTCGTCGCTGACGGCGAGGGCTATCTCGCCTCGACGCGTTTCGCGGTTCATCACTTCGAAGAACATGTGCCAGCGCCCGTCTCTCCGAATCATGAAAGGATCGGCGACGAAGGCGGCGGGAATATCGGTTACGTCAGTGTGAGTAAGAACCGGGTTCGGCGTCGTGGGGGCGAGTTGAAACGGCGAGTCGCCGGTGTAAATGCCGATGGACCACATTCGAAGCTCAGCTACGCCATGAGAACGATCTCGTTGAAACGCGACTGGACCGCCGCCTGGATGCGGCGGGCGCACGCGATGTACGCAGCCATGCCTTTTCCGATCGGATCGTCGACATCGCCCTCGAGGTCGAGGCAGTAAGTCTTGCCGGCGACTGACGGAAGCATTTCGATGACTCCTTGTCGATGCGCGGCGGTCATGCAGAAGATCATCTCCGCGCGTTCGGCAAGTTCCGGTGTCAGATTGCGTGCGGCGTGCGGACGCACTGGCACGTCAAGCGAGCGCAGGACCTCTTCGGCCTCGGCCGTCAACGGCGCGCCGGCTCGCGCCGAGATTCCAGCGCTCAGCGCGCGCACGTTCACCGTCTCTAATGATTCAAAAGGGATGCCCATTCGACGTGCAATCTCAGCGTTGGCCATCGCGGCGGCCATCGGCGAGCGGCACGTGTTGCCACTGCAAACGAAGAGAAATAGTCGTTCCGGTTGCAAGACGGGCACACGCCGCGACTTGAGAAACGGCAGATAACGATCGACGTGATGCAATGGCGACAGGAACATCAACGCCAGCACGATCAGTCCCGCCGCGCCGAGTTGGGCCGGACTCGGAAAAGCCTGCGCGAAGAATAGCGCGAGCACGAACGTCGCCAGCACCCCTGCCAGCAAACTCGAACCGCGATTGAGCGGAATGCAGAACGTGTTTTCGCGGCAGTCGAGATAGATGAGCGTGCCAAAAAAGTAGAGCCCAGCGTAAAGCCCGCCGATTAGCACGGCCGGCAACGTCAGGCCGCTGACGAACAGATCCGTGAAACCCTGCCGCAGTTGCAGCATGATCTCGCCGTGGCCGATCAGTGCAAGAACAACCGGCGCCGCAACCAAAAAGAACAGCGCCACCACCAGCTCCTGGACGAAAAACCGACGGGTGATCTCGGAGTCTTCCTGTTTCGCCAGCCTCGTAACACACGGAAGCCGCAGCACGTAACCGCCCAGGTAAGCTCCGATGATCAGCGCTGCCAGTGCGGTGAGTCGATAGTTGCTGACGTCTACAAAAGCGATCGCCAGCGCGGGCATCGTGAGGCCCAACGCCACCCATGAAAACCAGCGCACTCGACGCCTGAACAATAGATCGACACTCGGCGCAATCAGCAAAACTCCGCCGCGCATCAACAGCAGGGCAAAGAGTATCGACACGCCCGTAAACGTGAACGCCAGCGTCGTCGTCGCGATGATGATGGCCGTGCCGAATCCGGACAGCACGATCATCCACGGGAGCTCGCGCCGTATGAAATATCCCCACCAGCCTTTGAAACTGATATACGCGAGCAGCGCGATCGCGGTTGAAAGCACAACGGCCGGCAGGATCTGAAAACCTGAGACCGGTTTATCGACGCCGGGCCACATTTGGCTCGTGAGGATCTTGATCAGGAAACTGTATGGCGCGTAGAAAGCGAAGTAGCCGAGGGCCAGCAACCAGATTCGGAGTTTGAAGCGGCGACGAGAGGTAGTCGTTTGCATACGGTTTTGCACAAAAGTAGCGAACAAAAGGCGCTGTCTCGATTTGATTCTTCTCTGCGCTCTCTGCGTATCTCTGAATCTCTGCGTTAACTTTAACCGCGAGAAATATCTAACGCAGAGGTCAGAGATACGCAGAGAGCGCAGAACGCGCAGAGAAGAATCAAATAGTTGTAAAAACCACTTTTGCGCAAAGCCGTTGCATGCCTCAACCTTTTCGCGTGATGTGCGAGCTTATGGTTTGTAGAAAGAAGGATCGTGAGTAAGCCCAAGGATCGACTTACCGATCATTGCCAGAATATGGTCGTCGTTATCGTGTCGCACGTAGAAGGATAGATCGCGGTAAATGCGCTCGAGCGCGCTCGGCCGGATCAAGCAACGAGCGCCGCACGCGCGAATGCATTGCTTGACTGTGTCTTCCGCGAGATGTTCGACGACGTGGCGCGCGCGGCTGCCGGCGATCTGCGCTTCGACATATCGTCCCGTCTCCCAGAGCCGCGCGACGTGTTTCAACCAGAGATGCGCCGTCTCGACGTTCACCGACATCTGGCCGATGTGATGTTGCACGTACGGATCGTCGATCTTGTTTTGCGAAGTGATGTATTCGAGCGCGTAGTCGTACGCCGCTTCGGCGGCGCCGAGGAACGTCGCCGCGTAATGCGGAATGAAGCACGTCTGCCAGCCTTCCTTGAGATACTGCCCGGGATAGCCGATCACGTCTGAATCCGGAATAAACGTGCGGCGGAAGTGGACCAGATGACTCGCGGTCGCGCGCATTCCGATCGGGTCCCACCAGGACGCGTCGATCTCGACAGTCGGATCGGAGAGGTTGCACGCCATCATCAACTGCGTGTCGAGTGAGCCGGCGCCGGCATGGCGCACGCCGCCGGGCCCGGCTGTGTTCACGAGCAGGATGGCCCACTGGGCGCCGCCCGCGCTTGTCGCGAATGCTTTGTTTCCTTCGACGAGGTATCCGCCGTCTACTCTTTCGACGTGCGTGCCAAACTTCACCGGCTCGCCTGGCTTGCGCGCCTGTGGCTCGCCGCTCCACGCCACCCACTTCTCACCGCGCTCCACGACGCCTTTGAACCAGCGCGACTTCTGTTCTTCCGTCGACATGCCTTCGAGCAGCACGAGCGAGTTGACGTGTCCTTCCCAGCAACGCGCGAGCGAGAGATCGACGCGCGCGATCTCTTTGGTCATCATCCACAACGTAAAAACGTCGCGGGTGTACGGGCCGAGTCCCAAACCGCCGTGCTCTTTGGGAACTACCGGAGCGAGCAGACCCTCGCGAAAGAGATCTTCGAAGTCTTCGGTGGGGAAGGTCGCGGTGCGATCGTATTCAGCGGCGCGCGGGGCGAAGTTTTCGCGCGCGAGCGCGCTGACGCGATTGATCGGTTCCTGTTGCTCGGCGGTGAGTTCGAGTTGACTGTAGGTGGCGTTGTTGGAATCG
>DASURS010000331.1:0-3093 GCA_036279935.1 Pyrinomonadaceae bacterium | reverse complement strand
ACGGCCGGCGGCGGTGATCATCAGAAACGAGTTCTTCGCGGTCTGCGCGTCGAAGACCCGACGCTGCACGGTTGGAAAGCCGAGGCGAAAGCCGGGGCGGGGAAAGCCATTGTCTTCGTCAAAATGAATATACGGACCATTGCGCGTCCACACCATTGAGGAGTAGGAGAGGGCGAGCCCGAGGTCCAGTCCGGCGCGGCCGGGCAGACTCAAGAGCGGGACACTCCAGTTGGCGTCGCGCGTCAGCATCCCGTTGCCGGGTTGGTTCTTGGGATCGACTCGCGCCGAGATCAGCGACGCCGCATTCGCGGTCGCTGAACCGTTGGGAACGATGCTCGCGATTATTCCGGCAAACTCGGGAGACTCTTCAAAAGCCCGGCGCACGTTCTCACGTCCGTTCGGCCCGACCTGATTTGTCCAGTAGTCCCAACCCGACTGATCGGGCTCGCGCATCAGGTAGGTTTTGTACAGATCGTAGACGTAGTCGCGAGGCTCGCGCGGGCGGCCGGCATATTCCGCCGACTCGAACAGCGTCTTACCCAACTCGACCGCCGCCAGTTTCAGCGACGTCTGTCCCTGCGCGTAAGCGACGCGAAACTGGTCCTTCCAGTAGGTCGGCTCGTTCCCGTTCGGCGCGCGCAAGACGGCCCAGGCGAAGAAGTTGCCGATGAACTGATCGTCGAACACGCTCGGCGGTGAGACGGATTTTCTACTCGCGTGCGCCCGCCGCGGGCGATTGACAGCCTGGCCCAACTCGCCACGCGTGCCGGGATCGCCAACTCTCCGACCGTTCCACGGATTCAATGGGACCTTCGGCGAACGAATAGTCGACGGAATCGGCGGCGCAGGTTCGCGCTCAACGTTCGACTCCCGCTGCACCTCTTCCAAGTCCGGAAACTCACCTTCCGGCTTCCCCGGTTTGGGCCGGCCTTCGCGTTTCGGACGCTGGTTCTGCGCCTGTGTCCAGAACCACGGATTAGAAGAGAACAATAACGAAATGCAGATCCCGACAATCAGAGAACGATACACGTAAGGATGCATGCCACGGCTCCAGTGAGATCGGCTGTTGATCCAGCGGTGGGTTATTTACCATTTCGGATGCGAGGGCGTGAGGAGTATGCCATAGGTCTCACTCGACGTAAATGATCAACTCAAGTTATAGTTTGCAGCAAGAACCCCCGCCAATTGACGACGATCGTAAGGAGACTTACATGCCTAACAAACGCCCTGAAGAGTTCGACTACTTAGCCAACAATCCTGACTATGTACCCGACCCGGAGATCGAGGAGTTTATGGAGTCGGAGATCTCGCGCGCGCCGAAAGATCCTGACCTGCTCGCGCAGCGCCTGCGCAACAACACCGCCGCGTCGCCACGCGATGCCGGTGGCGATCTCGACGCGTCCTGGGAAGACGTGAACGATAGCGGTTCCGAAACCGTCGCCGGCGACAACCCAACGCCGGACCAGTCGCTGGTCGAAGAGAACGCGTCGGCAATAGGCGTAAATTACGAAGACAACGAAGAGCTCGAGTTCATCGATAAGATCGAGAAACGCGATCGCGATCGTTACGAACTGGAAGAAAGCTCGAAGACGGGCGACACGATCTAACCGCTGATCGGCGCCGCGCGTCATTTGCGATTGAGGCTGTCGAGGATCAACGTCACTGGCCCATCATTGACCAACTCGACCTGCATCGTCGCGCGAAAGCTGCCTGTCTCCACCGGCTGGATCAGCTTTCGACAGCGATCGACAAAACACTTATACAAAGGTTCAGCAACTTCCGGCGGCGCGGCGTCACTCCACGATGGCCGTAGCCCGCGTCGAGTGTCGGCGTACAGCGTAAACTGAGAAACAACCAACAACCCACCGCCCACGTCCCTGACGGAAACGTTCATCTTCCCATCGGCGTCTTCGAAGATCCGCAGCGCAACGATCTTCGACGCTAAATAGTCGGCGTCGTCTTCGGTGTCCTGATGCGTGACGCCTAACAAGATCAGAAGCCCGTTTCCGATCTCGCCAACGGTTCTGTCTTCAACCGTCACCCGCGCGCGCGTTACTCGTTGAACTACGGCTCGCATCTTCAGTTACTGTGCGATGAAGCGGTAAACGAGAACTCCATCCACCTTTACCGGCCGGCCATTAACCTTCACCGGCTCGAACCAAGCGCCCCGAGCGGCGGCAATGGCGGCAGGAGTTATGTACGCGGGGCCCTGACACATGTCGCGGACGTCGATCACATCGCCCTTCTCGTCGATGGTAATTTTCAACACGACGATTCCCGAGATCCTCTGCGCGCGCGCGTTAACGGGATAACCTGGGGGCGGCAACTTCACCGCTTTCATGTTGAGAAAATTCGCTTCAGCCGCTTCTTCGACCTGAGCGTCCGGCGGCGAAAAGCGCTTCCGAATCTCGTTCAATTCCTTTACTTCATCTCGCTTCCCGCTCTCATACCCAAGACATGCAAATCCCAAACTCGCCTGCTGAAACGCAGGACTGTTGACGCCCGAAGCCTGGCCGTAGATCGCCAGCGCTCGTCTGTAGATCGGCGCTCCACGATCGAAGTCTTTGCGGGCCCGATACACCGTAGCGAGGCCTTCGAGCGATTGGGCCAACTGCGGATCGTCCGGCTTAAGACTCTTCTCTTTCAAAGCGATCGATCGGTTATAAGTCTCCTCCGCCTTCGTGTAATCGCCGTCGCGAAGGTAAAGCAGCCCGAGTCGATCGAGCGTACGCGAGAGACCGACGTCATCAGGACCAGATCGCTCTTCCTGCACCTGAAGCAACTGTCGCACAGTTTCCTTCGCCGCGCCGTAATTGCGTTTCGCGCTGTAGATGCTGGCGAGATTACTCAGCGCGCTGGCGATTCGCGGGTCTGTTCGCGGCAAGAGTCGTTGGCGAATTTCGAGAGCGCGTTTTGCGAGCGGCAGGGCTTTGTCGAAATCTTTTTCGTTGAATAGTTTGACAACCGATGCGCTCAGATCGTCGGCTTCTTTGAGCTCCGGCGATTCTTGTTGAGAAAACGAAATGGCAAGGAGCAGAAGCGCGAGGATGATCGTTGGTGTTTTCATTTTTGACGGGGACGCATTCGAATGAC
>DASURS010000330.1:0-14067 GCA_036279935.1 Pyrinomonadaceae bacterium | reverse complement strand
GGTAGTTGGTGGATGATTCAATGCAACCTACTGGCCGGCCAGCCACTGTTTGCGAATCCCACCAACGGCAGTTGGTGGATTGTTCATTTTCAGCCTTGTCTTAGGTAAAAAGTGAAACTTCCACCAACTCCCGTTGGTGGTATTCGTGCAAATCATTCGTCCACCCGTAGGCTGGCCATAACTATCCACCAACTGCCGTTGGTGGTGTTCCCGACTTTTGGGGCAAGGCTTCCCGCTTAAATCCTGATCCGGCAGGTGCGGAAAACTCCTGCGCTGCCTGAGCAAAAGCACGCATTTTCCTGCAGTTTTACGTCCTCCGCAGTCGCAATTGCCTTTGGATTCAGGCAATGCGGCTGGAACGGTGCTTGCTCGAAAATCTCGGCGAATGTAAGTCGAATTTTGCGAGGTGGAACCGAATGGAAAACGCCGTCATTGAACTTGTCCGAACGAGTGGACCGGTCTGGAACCAGCTACAACAACTCAAGGAAGAAGTCGTACAGGAACTCGCCGAGGATGGACCATGGATTCAGACTCAACCCGACGCCAGCCCCGATGAAAGACCGCTCGTCGCTGAAATCGGCGCCATCGACTGGATTCATCGATCACAATTGGAAGCACGCCTGCGGGACATCACCGAGGCGCAAGACCGATTGCTCGACAGCCAGTATGGAAAATGCATCGAGTGTGGCGACCAAATCTCGGCCGCCCGGCTTGCCGTCGACCCGGCGGCGTCCCTCTGCCTTTTCTGTAAGGGGCTGACCGAACCAGAACACGTTTATTCGACTCTGTAATCTCCTCGGGGTATGAAAAATGGCGGCCCCCGAAAGGACCGCCATTCTCGTATTACCCCAGATCAGTCTTACTTGCCTGTCAGCTTCGGCACGGAGAAATTGCCACCTGACAACTGAATCGGATCGAACGTTAGATCGACCAGGATCACGCCGGCGGGGCTCGTCACTCGCAGCCCGAACCGGTCTGCGAATCCCGGTTCGCCGTTGTCTGTCACTCGCGCGATAAACGTGTGATTTCCGACTCCGTTCAATGTCGCCTTACCGCTCGGTATCGCTTCGCTCCCGACGATCGCCATCGAGCCAATCGCATTGCTCTTGAGTATGACGTCGCCGGCCGGCCGATGCTCAATAAAGAGCAGCGATCCTTGAGCGTTACCGTTCTTCAGGTACTTGATATTGACACCGACAGTGGCTCTGTAGCCGTTGTGAATGAGGTTGCCTCCACCAGCGACAAATCCGAGTGAAGGATCGTAAACGGTGAGCACGGTGTTGCCCGTGCCCTGATAGAAGTTCCCATTGATCGTCAGACTTACGTCGTAGACGTTCACCGGGACATTGTTCAGCGTGACGCAGACCGTGCGCGTTGCGCCCACGCCGCCGCCACTAAACACAGCCGCACCCGCGGAAACAGCCGAACCAGCGCCAATCGGCGTGACGTTCACCGTCACACTCGTGATGTTGGTCGTGTCTCCCGGACTGCCATCGCTCACTTCATTCATATCGAAGCAGAGCATGATCGGTCCACCCGTACCGCCCGGCGCATTCACCTTCACTGCGAATGGATTCGCGTTGGACGGAGTGACGTCAGCATCCTCTCTCGACACCGTCAGCGTTCCGGTGTTGCTGCTGTTGAGGAACGCCGAGTTGGTGCTCGTGAAAGCAGCCGTGATCGTGTGTGCTCCAGCCCCCACGTCCACCGTGTACGACGTCGAAGCCTCCCCACTCGAATTCACGGCAACCGGAGAACCCACCGGAGTGCCGTCAACCGAGAACTGGACATTGCCCGCGATCGTCTGATCGAGATAAGTGGACGGACTAACGGTCGCCTTCAACGTAGTCGAGTCGCTATAGACGCCGGAGGCGGCATCGACGGTGACTGTCGTCGCGGTCGGCTCCTGCACACTCAGAATTTGATCGTGCAATCCGGCGCCGTTGTGATGGTGCAACAACAACAAACCGAGAGATCCGTTTGCCTGGTAATTTGCCTTGTTGTAATTGACGGGAACAGAGCCGCCATTGAGATCCGCGTACAGCGGCAGGCCCGCGACTCCACCCGTCACGTCGAAGCCCGGATTCGCCGCGTCGTACGTGCGAGTGGTCAGCGAATCGATGGTGCCAGCGAACCCGCGACTCGTCGTCGTGATGCGGTAGTTGAACCTGGCATTCGCCGTCGTCAGACCGAGCGCCGAAGCGCTCACCGGGATCACCATCATGTTCGTGTTGTAAACAACGCTTTCGAGATTCGCGGGCGAGAGGTTGTTGATAAAGCTGTCGACAGTGAGACCGCCGGTGAACGGCGCCGGACGGCGCGCGGAAATGAAAACGTCAAACAGATTCCCCTGCGCATCCGCAAAGGCCGTGTTGACGATCTGAAAATCGTCGGTACCGTTCCTGTCGCGATCGATAAAGATATTGACCGTGACATCGCTCGGCGTGGACCACTTCCCATGCATCGCGACGGCAAAGAAAATCTTCGTAACCCCGGCGACGACGGAGTTCGTGGCTTTGAAGTCACTCGTCACGCCGACAGATTTCAAATCGGCGTTACTCGCGAAACTTGAAGCCGGTATCGTAGCCGGACTGGTTCCCTGCAATTCGAACGCACTCACGAGCGAGAGCACATCCACCGGGAACGTGCCGCCGGTGTTCACGTCCTGGCCAGTCAAACCGACGTTGGTCGAACCTGTCGGTCCCGTGAACAGAACGTAATTATGATTGGTCGACATATTCGACGCTGGACGTGGAGCTGAGTAGACGGACAAACGAAGCGCCGGGCCGCTGTCCGGCGTCAAGGAAACGTAACCGGATTCCTCGCTCATGAAGTAACGTGGATTAGCTCCCTGGACCGTCGCCATCGTCGCATCGCGCGAGTGCTTCATCGCGGCCGCGTTCGCGGTCAACTCGATGCGGAACGTCGTCGAGCCACCAGCGGGCACAGTCACGGTTGGTCCATCCGGGAAGGAATAGCTGACGCCGGGGACATCTGAAAGCGCCACGTACGAAAGGTTGTAGCTCATGTCGATCGAGCCTTTGTTTTCGACGCGAGCCGTTTTCATCAAACTTGCAGTGCCGACCACTTCCGGAGCGCCGAACGAAACGTTCACGCCGCCCGCGTCGTCGTCGTTGTAAACGATCACCTCCGCGTTACTCGCATCCTGGAGATCGATTCGACCCGTGCCGATTCGAGCCGTGCCAAACGTAGATCCCGTGCCATGCGTGCCGGTAAAGAGGGTGTGATTCGCGGTGTTCATCACCAGCGCTTTCAACTCTTCAACGGACCATGTCGGATGCAGTTGTCGAAGCAGCGCCATCGCGCCCGCGACGTGCGGAGTCGCCATCGAAGTTCCGGTCATCGTGGCCGACAGGTTACCGGTACCGAATCCCGTCGAAATGATCGACTGACCGGGCGCCGAAATGTCAGGCTTGAGACCGACGTCGTTGCGTCGCGTTCCGCGGGAACTGCTGCCGCTGACGGTATCGCCGAGGTTAGTGAATTTCAGAGTGGCGTTAACACCGCCGGCGAGTTGGCCCTTGATCGCGTTGCCGTCAGCTTGCGTGATTGACAGCGACATGATCGTAATCGTTCCGTCAGAGCCGCCCATCGAGATCGTGCCGGCGACGTTATTGGCGACGATCACGCCGGTCGCGCCGGCGTCCTGGGCGTTCTTCACCTTGAAAGTGAAGCCGCAGCCACCTCCGCGATCGATCAACGCGAGTTGTCCGGTGAAGAACCCGGCTGGGAATGCCTGGCAGGCGTCGGTCGTTGTGCCGACCGTGCCTCCGGGCGAACCCGGAAAAGGATCAGTGGATCCATCATTCGCCAGCTTGATGCTGCCTGCGACGTCGGTCGGGTTAGCGAACAAGGGGTTGAACGCCGCGGGAAGCGCTGACTTGTTGCCCGCGATAGCCGGCGGCGAACTGACCGCGAGGGACGCTTGTTGCAAGCCAAAGTCGACGATGTTGGCAACGCTGATCGCACGAGTTGAGCTGGAAGGGCTGCTGACGATGAAGTGCGTGTCGCCCGCATTGCCGGCGGCAGTGACGACGATGACGCCGGCCAGCGACGCGTTAGTGGCGGCGGTCGCGCTGGCGTCAGTGGAAGTGCCGAAGTTCGAGCCCAATGAAAGGTTGATGACGTCGACGCGATCCGAAGGATCGCCGTCGCCGTTCGGGTCGACGGCCCAGTTGATCGCCTGCGTAGTCAGGCCGGTGCTTCCGGAGCAGCCGAATACTTTCAACGCGTACAGTTGGGCCCTGGGCGCGACGCCCGGGCCGATGCTGAACGACGAAAACGGAGTTGAGCCGTCGTATGGACCAGCGTAGGTTGTGCCGTCGGCGTTGACGCCTAAACCAGTCGCCGTGCCGGACGTGTGGGAGCCGTGTCCGTTGCAGTCGAGCGGGTCGGGATCAGGCACTGGAACATTGGCGCCGGTGTAAGCGTCGCCCGCGAAGTCAAAACCGCCGACGACTTTCGCCGTGGGGAATGTGCCTGGTTCAATGATGGCCCGGTTGTTAGCGCTGTAGGCTGCGGCAGTCCCTGGTCCACCAAAGTTCGCGTGCAAATAGTCGGTGCCTGTGTCGATGACGGCGATTTTGATTCCGTCACCAGCGTTACCGCTCGTCGCGGCCCACGCGCTGGCAGCTTTGATAAACGGCAGGCTCGAAGAATTGTCGATGTAATGGACCGGCAGTGCGTGAACGCCTTTAACGTCCGCGTGACCACGTAGCTGCGGAAGAATGGCGGCATCGATTCTGGCGGCAATGCCGTTGTAAGCGGTCTGCACACTGTAAAGCACTCTTGCGCTGCGGCCGAAGCTTCCGAGGCGTGCGAGTACGCGCTGCTGTGCTCCGCGGATGCGCGCCATCTGCGCGCGCGCTGCGCCTTGAGCGGCGGCGCGCTCTTGCGGATTCGCGGCGCGGTCATTCCGATTGCCCAGAGCTTCCGCATAGACTCTCGACGTCGGAACGTCGAAGAGCTCAATCATCACGTTGACTTCACCGGATTCGGGGAGCTCGTCCTGACCGGCTTGCAAATCACCTACGGGCCTGTCGTTCGCGTATTGACTGCGATCGAATTCGCCGCTTTGCGCATGACTGACGTCGTCGGATCGAGTGAGGATGTACGTGAGAAGCCCCAGGGCCATTACTAGGGAGAACAACTTTAGCAAAGTTCGTCGGGACATCATTTGTAACCTTTCGATTTGATCTCTTTTAGGGACGATCGACCTTCTGCTGCCGCACAGACGAAGGGAAAAAACTACAGCACACACACCTCACAAGATCGAGTCCGGAGAATGGAAGCTGGACTAGGTTGAAGCTTTAGAGAACCAAAGACAGGCCGGTTAATATATAGAAGGTCTATTAATCACACAAGCGATTTGCGGCATTTCTGAATAGCTATGACCGGAATAAATGCGGAACAGCTCGAGCGGTATAACAGTGATGGCTTTCTGGTCCTGGAGGGCTTCGTCAACGCGAATGAGTGCGACGAATTGCGGGCGCGGGCAGAGCAGTTCGTTCAGGAGTTCGAGCCGGCAGACGTCATCTCCATCTTCACGACGCGGGAGCAGAGCCGAGTCGCGGATGAGTACTTCCTGACTTCAGGCGACAAGATACGGTGCTTTTTCGAAGAAAACGCGTTCCTGCCCGATGGCTCGCTCAAACAATCCAAAGAGCGATCCATAAACAAGATCGGTCACGCGCTTCACGATCTCGATCCGGTGTTCAATAAGTTTTCTCGCAGTCCGAAGATCCGGGAATTGATCCAGGATCTCGGAATCATGAATCCGGTGCTGTCGCAGTCGATGTACATCTTCAAGCAACCGAACATCGGCGGCGAGGTCAGTTGCCACCAGGACAGCACGTTTCTCTACACCGAACCGATCGACATCGCGGGACTCTGGTTCGCGCTGGAAGACGCCACCATCGAGAACGGCTGCCTCTGGGCCATACCCGGCGGACACAAACGGGGATTGAAGTCGCGTTGGGTCAGGTCCGCCAACGGCGGCATGGAATTCAAGACATTGAACGAGGAACCGTGGCCGGAAGCGGAGCTGATTCCGCTTGAAGTAACAAAGGGCAGCCTGATCGTCCTCCACGGACTTTTGCCGCACCGAAGCCTCGAAAACCGCTCGTCAAAATCGCGCCACGCGTACACGCTCCACGTGATCGGCGGAGACGCTTACTACCCTGCCGACAACTGGCTGCAACGCTCGCCGGCAATGCCGCCACGAGGATTCGATTAAACAAAAAACGGGATTAAATACTGGGACGAAGCAGTCCGCGGAAGATGCCCTGGACGCGCACCTGCGTAGCGGGAACGGTGAGTGGTTGAAGTTGAGAATTAGCCGGCTGCAACTCGATGTTCGTACCGCGGCGATATAGGCGCTTGAGCGTCGCCTGGTTCTCTTCGATCAGCAGGGCGACGACGATCTCTCCATCACGAGCGTCGGTGCGGTTCTCGATCAGCGCGATGTCGCCGTCGCAGATATGCTCGTCGATCATCGAATCGCCTTTCACTCGCAACGCATAGACTCGATCGGGCTTGACACGGCCCAACAGGAAGCGCGGCACCGGTATACGTTCCTCGTAGTCAACTACTTCAAGTGGAGCACCGGCGGCGATGCGTCCGAGGAGTTTCACCTCACACAGCGAATCGCTGCTTCTCTCTTCGACTTTGACGTTCAGCGCAAACGAACCGTCTTCATGTTCACGTACCAGCAGGCCACGACGTTCGAGAGCAGCAATGTGCTTTGCAATCGTCGCGCGCGACTTCACTCCAAACTGTCTTGCGATCTGCGCGTAGGATGGGATGTAGCCGTGGCGTTCGAGAAAACGAGTGATGTAATCGAGGATCTCTTTTTGTCGCTGCGTTCGAGGGAGCATTTTTCTGCAGTTCCCGATCAGTGACCCTGCTTGTGTTGAGAGCTAAAGGCGTCGAGGCATTCTATGGCGCACAAACCAAAGCGTCAAGCATCTTTGTTGTGATCGATTCTTAACGAATCGAATAGCGCACGAGAGTGCGGGGAAAAATGCGAACCGAAGGCGGCATTTGACCAAACGGCACCGGGTCGAGCTTCAGCACCTGGTCCGCCTTCTTGCCATAGACGGCTTCGTTCAGATCATTGTCAGGAGTTATCACTGCGCCTTTGAGAGCAGCGCCGAGGAACACGCCTTTGCTGCGCGAGTAGGAGAGGATGCCCGCATCGAGACGCGGATTAGTTGAAGCCGCAGCCTCGCGTCCGATTGGACCAGCAGCAATACTTGCTTCGCCGCCAAGCTCAAACTTGTCTTTGAGCAAACCATTCAGACCGCTCTCGTTCATGATGAGTAGCACGTAGTCAGTTTTCTGCGCGCCGATCTGTGGTCCAAAACTGCCACCGCCGAGATTGAAGAATGCAGGCGCACTCCAACCCCCTTTGACTCGCCGGCTAATGACGCCCTGACCGCCGCGTCCGCCGACGAGGAACGCGGCTTTGATGACGCCCGGAAACACTGCAATCGCTTCCGCCGTATCCAGCAACTCTTTTGGAATCGCCTGGTCCTTCACGTTCATGATTTCAGTAAAGGTCTTCGCCGCTTCACTTGCGTGACGAGCAGCGTCATTGGTGCGCGAGCTCTTCTTCTGCGCGGGTGTCAAGACAGCAGTGGAGATCAATAATCCGACGAGTACGAAAGCGCACAGAGCACGAGCGATGAACATAAAGACGAGTCCTCCTGATGTTTACGATGCAAGTTGTAAAAATTAGTTTCCCGCCAACGAACTATAGCAAACGATAAACGAAAATTCCGTGCGGCGTCGCGTCGCAATTTTTTCTTGACTTCGTCGTAGCTGGAGTACTACAGTGCGCGGACTTCGCACCCTGCTTGTCCGAAAATTTGATCCCGGATTCGCGCCCGAAGCCAGGCATCACACGGACAAGTCTCCACTCATGCGATTGTTCGCGTTCGTGACTGCTCAACAAGGTTGACGTCTGCCCCGTCAATACGTCGTGAGTCACGCAGTCACTGCGATCAATCGAATCGTAATCCACATAACAGCTGAGCAAAACGGCGCGTGACTCGGTTCTTCAACCGCGCCCTTAAGAGGAGGAGTTTCCCGATGGCGTATATCTCCAAACGGAATAGAAAAAAAGAAAAGGACAAGCAAACGGCGGCGAACAATCGCCGCGAGCTGATCGCAGCCGGATTCAAACGGCGAGACCTGCTCAAGATGGGAATGCTTACCAGTGCGGGTATGCTGATCCCGAAAAAGGGTTTGAGTGCCCGCCCACTAAACACCAGAGGCTCGTTTGACGACGACACCCCCAATAGCCCCCCAACGACGCCATTTCAGGAACTGATGCCGCGATTGCAGGTGCTGGCGCCGGTCGCCGCACTCAGTCCGGCACCGACTGCCGCCCCCAACACTGCCGCAGGCGAAGCGCGCACAGTGTCGCATCAGGCTTTCGCGCAGTTCCCGCCACAGAGGTTCTATCAAATGACGCAGCAAGCGGGGCTCGTCAACATGGGTCTGCCAAACGAACTGCCGGCCCAACCGATCTGGGGCTTCAACGGCGTCACTCCTGGTCCACTAATCGTGGAGCGCTACGGAAACCTCGGCAGCCCCGGAAACGGTTCCGCCCTGGTTCGCATTCACAACAATCTTCCCGCAAACAACGGCGGCTTCGGTCTGCCGTCGGTGACGACTCACTTGCACAACGGTCATACGCCGCTCGAGAGCGACGGCTTTCCCTGTTTCTTCGTCGAGCGGGGACAGTTTTACGACTACCACTATCCCAACGTTTACGCCGGCGTTAACTCGACGCATCCCGGCGCCGGCGACATTAAAGAGGCCATGCACACGCTGTGGTATCACGACCACCGCATCGACCACACGGCCGAGAACACTTATAAAGGACTCGCCGGCTCGTACATCCTCTTCAATGAATTCGACACCGGCGACGAAAACACCGGCTTCCGTCTCCCAAGCTTTGGCGACGGTCAAAATCCGCTGACCAGCTTCGACATCTACATGGTGTTCAACGACAAGGTGTTCGACAGCGAGACCGGCCTGCTGAAGTTCGACCTGTTCAATACGGACGGAATTCTCGGCGATAAGTTCCTCGTGAACGGCAAGATCAATCCCGTGTTACACGTCAGCCCGCGGCGTTATCGCTTTCGCTGGCTGAACACCGGACCGTCGCGCTTCTACCAGATGTTCATCCTCGGGCCGAACAACTCGTCCAAGTCATTCTGGCAGATTTCGACCGACGGCAACCTGCTCGAGCGTCCTGTCCAGGTGACCAGTTCCCGCTTCTCCGTCGCGGAGCGCGTTGACGTGATCGTCGATTTCACTAACGACGCCGGCAAGACGTTCTACCTGGAGAATCGGCTCGAGCAGGACGACGGACGCGGACCGACCGGAGACGTTCTGGGCGCGGGTCAGGGCGACAAGATCCTCAAGATCGTCGTCGACGGACCGGCAGTGCCGGACAACAGCGTCAACCCGGCGACGATTCCGGCCGGCACCTACTTCTACGGCTTCCCGAACACCAACGACGCGCCGCGCATCACTCGCACCTTCCGGTTCGAGCGCGGCAACGGCCAGTGGCAAGTCAACGGTCAGCTCGTCGGCGGCTGCGAGGCGCCTCCGCGTTTCCGAATCAAACGAAACTCGGTCGAGAAGTGGATCTTCCAAAACAACTCGGGCGGATGGCAACATCCAATCCACATGCACTTCGAAGAGTTCCAGACCCTTTCGATCAACGGCAATCCGCCGTCAAGCACCGGCTTGATCACGAAAGGCCGGAAAGATGTTTTCAGATTGGAGCACAACATGGAAACGACGGTTTACTTCCGCTTCCGCGATTTCGTCGGCAGGTTCCCGCTGCACTGTCACAACGTGGTCCACGAAGATCACGCGATGATGGTGCTCGGCCTAATCGACGACGTCGGCGACAACAAGACGCAACCCTAGTCGCCTGTGCGGTTTCGGCGCCGTTTTCGCGCCGAAAACATGGAGTGGCTTAATCTGAAGAAAGGAATGTTATGACGGACTTGAAACGCAGAAGTTTGGTAGCGGCGTTGGGTGCGGGCCCACTTGCCGTCCCGCTGCTGACCCACGCGCAGTCGCCGGAATTGAACTCGAAGTTCAAACAGATATCGTCGCGAGAAAGGATCCGGCAACGATATTTTCCGAACCTGGCGCTGACGGATCAGAACGGCCGCAAGTTGAAGTTCTACGACGACCTCGTCAAGGACAAGATCGTGATCTTCAACATGTTTTACGCGCAATGCGAAGGTATCTGCACTCCGATCACCAGAAACCTGGTGCGGCTTCAGAAGGTGCTGGGCAGTCGAGTCGGGAAGGACATCTTCATGTACTCGTTCACGCTCAAGCCGAAAGAAGACACGCCGGCGGCCCTCAAGCACTACGCGCAGATGCACAAAGTGAAGCCCGGCTGGCTGTTTCTGACCGGATCGCCGGACGACATGGAGACATTGCGACGCAAGCTCGGTTACGTCGACCCGGATCCCGAAGTAGATAAGGACAGGTCGAATCACATCGGCGTGCTCAAATACGGCAACGAACCGCTTGAAAGATGGGGCGGCTGCCCGGGAATGTCATCGCCGGAATGGATTGCAGAGACGCTAAGTTGGGTTGACTGGCCCAAGGACATGGCGAAAGCGAAAGGGAATGGAGGTGCCAAATGAATCTTCTCAGTTGGAGAGTTTTCAGCCTGGCGCTGTTGCTGGCCATCGCGCTCGGAGCGCCGGCCATCAGCCACGCGCAGGAAGCAGCGCAGTCGATGAGTGAAATTTCACTCGGTTCAGCATCCGCAGGCGGCGGGACGCAGTCTTCGAGTCTCAACGGAGAGGCCACCAGCCTCGACGGGAGCGACCTCGGAGGAACGATCGGGCCGGTCAGCACTGCCGGACCGGAAGCGGTGGCTTTCGACGGCACGTATGTTTGGGTGGCCACTCAATTCAATAACTCAATCACCAGAGTGCGGGCGAGCGACAGCACCGTTTCCGGCACCTTTGTCGTCGGCAAACGGCCGGTCGCCCTGCTTTATGCAGCGTCTCACATTTGGGTAGCTAACTTGTTGAGTAACACCGTCATGAAGGTGAGCCCGGCGACCGGCGGCATCGTTGCGACCATCAACGTTGCCGATGGACCAGGCGGCCTCGCATTCGACGGCACAAACGTCTGGGTCGCTAACCGACACAGCAACAACGTCACGAAGATCAGCGCTAAAGGGACGATTTTGGGTACCTATGCGGTTGGCAAACGCCCGCTGGGCATCGCTTTCGGTGAGAACAGCATTTGGGTCGCCAACAATTTCAGCAACACGGTCACGCGATTGAGTCTCGCCGGCGCTGTGTTGGGAACTTACGACGTGGGCCGTGGTCCATTCGGCGTGGCTGCGCAGGGCGGCAACGTCTGGATTACGAACTACTTCGGCAAGACGTTGACCAAACTTCGCGCCACCGACGGGTTCAATCTGGGCACGTTCCCGGTTGGCGACGGCGCGGCGGGAATGGCTTTTGACGGAACGAATCTGTGGGTCGTGAACAACGGCGACAGCACCGTCATGAGAGTGAGCCCGTCGACCGGCTCAGTCATCAGCACCTACGCTACCGGAAAGGGCCCGTTCGCAGTCGTGTTCGACGGCGGAAGAATCTGGGTCTCCAATTTCGCGAGCAATTCAGTGTCAATGACTGCGGCCAATTAGTGCGCTGACCCCAACAAAAGACGGTCCAGGACACGCGCCTGGTCCAACATCACAAAACGGCAGGCACATGTGGCTTGCCGTTTTGCTTTTTGGTAACCCGAAGTTAATAAACACAGACGAAAATCGTTGGGAGATAATGAGAAAAGTCATTGGCTATTTGGGGCAGGGACAGCAAAAATTGCATCGCAGCAGCGATCAACTTGCAAAGACGTCACAATTTTATGTTGGCGTTGACAGACTTTTGTTGCTTGTAGTATTAAATGCCGCACCTTCGAAGCCGACACCTCCCAAGTTCGTTCTATTCCGAAGGACAATCGCATCTTCGAAGGTCCGCGATCGTGATGTAATTTTTGCCCGACTCGGTTTTACCAACAGTATTTCCGCCCAGAAACCCGTTCACCTCACCGGACTCAATTTAGCAGCGTGCGTGTGTAAGAGCGAGGTTCGTCTTGCCCGAAATTGAGTTGAAGCCATTACCGTCTAATTCGCGATGAGAGTGCCGCAGATTCTAAATCCACGCGATTCGGTGCAAACAGTCGTGCATGCACCGCTGTCGTAAGACTTCCGGCGCCATCCTTTTTTCAAACCTCTAAAACTACGTGGGGGCTCTCTTGGACAAAAGAGTCGAAAAAATTATTCAGATGATGCGCGAGGACGTGCGAGGCGAACTGTCTCTCGCTGAGTTCGCGCAATCCGTAAACCTCTCTGTTTGGCGGTTGTGCCACATCTTCAAATCTGACGTCGGCATGCCGCCGATGCGCTACTTGAGGGTGCTGCGCATGGAGCGGGCCAAGGACCTGCTCGAGTCGAGCTTCCTGAGCGTGAAGGAGATTGCTTTCCGCGTCGGGCTCAACGACGAGAGCCACTTCGTTCGCGACTTCAAGACGACGTATGGATCGTCTCCCGCGCTTTACCGCTTGCAGTTCAGGCAAAACGGTGGCGAATCACACAACGGCGATTCACATCACGGCGATCCTCATAACGGGAACGGCAACCAGTCCGGTGATTTTCGACGGCAGATCGTTCGAGCAGCGAAGCACTCGGTACTGCCCTCGATCCACCTGATGGTCTATGTGATGTCGCAGGCCTTTTAGTATCCGTGTTTTTTCGGGGTATCTTGATGGGGAAGTTCGCTTCAACAAGATCGGCTAACGAACGGCAAAATACGCCAAGCATGAATGCTTGTTACCCGAAAACCAAAGTCGTAATCTGTTCGAGATTCAGCACAACGCAAATGGTGTTTCACCGTCAGATCTTTCGCGGTTTACTTTCGCAAACTAACGTTACTCAACTGTTTCAGCAAAGCCTCGCCTGTAAAACTGATCGTCTTTGCCGAGAAGTTGGACCAAGACTGAGAACCTAAGTCTCGGTCAAAACTAAACAGCAGGGATTTTTAGCTTGAGGCCACACCGAACGGCTGAAAGGAGATTCTATGCCTAAAAAGAGGGCAAAGGACCGGCACGGAGTCGGAAATTCGGAGAACACAGTTAGTAGAAGAACTGTGCTCAAGATAGGAGCTGCAGCCGGGGCCGCTACTGTTGTGGCTCCGCACCTAATCAATAATACGGCAATGGCTCAGACGGTCGCCGAGCCAGTGCTTTGCGTACAGCCATCTGGGCCAAGTCCTGCGCACACCCCGTTTGTGCAGGAATTCGCGGCTCCGTTTCCGGCCGACGATCATCCGCTGAGCCCGCAACCGACCGAGTTCCCGAACCTCGGCGCGGGCGAGGCAGATCGTGCGCCGCATCAACGCTGGGCGCAGTTTGCGCCGGCGCACTTTACCTATGAGCTGGAGGCCCGCGCTGGTCTTCATCAGTTCCATCCGGACTTCGGTCCGACCTACATCTGGGGCTTCAACGGCAGATACCCGGCCCCGACGTGTCTGAACAAGTACGGCAAGTCCACCATCGTCCGCTTCAGAAACAGCTTGCCGACGACCACGACGACCTTTGGCAGGAACGAGATCACGATCCACCTGCACAACGGTCACCATGGTTCAGAGAGCGACGGTTTCGCCGGCGACTTCTTCGGTACCGGTTTCTGGAAAGACAACCTGTATTCCGTCATTTACGCCGGTCTCGACGCGTTCGGCGGCATCGGCGATCCCCTGGAAGCCCAACGCAGTCAGTGGTTCCACGATCACCGTGCCGAGCACACGCTGCAGAGCAACGTCCTGGGCCTCAACGGCATGTTCTTCATCTACGATCAGTACGATCCCGGCCACGAGCACCCGAGCGCAAACTCGCTGCAACTGCCGGGCTACTACGGCATCACTGACTTTCCAGTGATTCTCGTGGATCACAGGTTCTGCCCGACCGATCCCAGCACCGGACGCACTG
>DASURS010000329.1:0-14136 GCA_036279935.1 Pyrinomonadaceae bacterium | reverse complement strand
CGGCGGGATGTTTCTCGCGTACGCCCTCTACCGGTCGATGTATCCGGCTGCCTTCGCCACTGCCAGCAATCACCTCAACATCACGCTCGGCGCGGTAAATACGGGCGTGCTGATCGTGAGCAGTTTCACGATGGCGATGGCGGTTTATTTCACGCAGACGGGCAAGCAGCGTCCGCAGATCCTGTGTCTGGTGATGACGCTGGTGCTTGGACTGACGTTTCTCGGCATCAAGGCCGTCGAGTACTACGACAAATACGAAGACCGATTAATTCCCGGCCATTTGATTCCGGGAGCGCCGTTCGGCCCCGCCGTGGCGCAGGAAGGCGATCACGACCCGCACAAGCTTCACATGCTTCCGGGCGCGACCGTGCGACAGGTAGAGTTGTTCTACTGGATCTACTTCGCGATGACGGGCATGCACGCGCTGCACATGATCATCGGCGCCGGTCTGCTGACGTTTTTAATCATCTACTCGATTAAGGGGCGATACGGTCCGGAGTATCACAGTCCGGTGGAGGTGATCGGCCTCTACTGGCACTTCGTCGACATCGTCTGGATCTTCCTGTTTCCGCTGCTTTACTTGCTGGGACGACATCTGGAGCACGGGGGTTAGAAACCGCGGATGAGCGAACACATAGTTCCAGTCAGGGTTTACATTACGATCTTCCTTGTGTTGCTGGTGGGCACGGCGCTAACGGTGTTTGCGGCGTTCATGGATTTCCCGTGGAAATTCAACACCATCATCGCGTTGACGATCGCGACGGCGAAGGCGACCTTCGTCGTGCTCTACTTCATGCACGTGCGTTATAGTTCCCGGCTTGTTTGGGTGGTCGTGGCTTCCGCGTTGTTCTGGATGGCGATTCTGTTCGCGTTCACGTTCAGCGACTATCTGACGCGGCCGTTATTGTCGACTAGCTCGTGAATGCTTTACTCGCCGCGCTGCAGGGTCAGTTCCCGCACTTCTATCACGCGCTTACAGGACGGGCAGTTCAAGCGGATGGTGGCGTCTGACGTTTTGATTGGCGCGTCGCAGTACGGGCACGTGCTATTGATCTCGTTATGATGGAAGAGGTCGCGCATCATGAACAGCGGCAGCACGAGGCCGGCGATGAGTAGTGGAATACCGAAGATGAGGCCGATTGTGGCACCCTGGCCGAGCGTCAGGCTGATAATGAGTCCGGCAATAAACAGGACGAGCCCCAGCGCAATACTGAACGAAAAGCTGTAAGCGCTGTCGAAGGTACGCCCTGTTTTTGCTACTTCTGGTCGGTTGGGGTCCATTGCGGCCACAAACTTTATCACAAATCTCTGTTTTACAATATGACTCCTTTTGAGAATTTTCTCACTAAACATGATGAAGAAGCGTGGTCGGCGGCGCTGACCACTCTGCTGCGGTCGATTCACGAAGTCGATCAGAACGCGACGCAGATCTGGTTCGCTTTTTACCCGCTGGCACTGTTTCAGGCGCTGGCGGCGGCGGAAGACCCGGAAAAACTGCGGCAGATGTTGCTGATGCAGGGGACTTACTACCTGCGCGACCAGATCGATTCGTCCCATACGTTTCTGTACGGGCATCGTTACTGGCCGGAAGTGAAACAGGCCGTGCTCCAGCATGCGCGAGAGTTCAGCGCGCAGGAGCCGCTGGCGGATCAGATCCTGAGCGTCGCGCAGAAAGCTGCGTCTTCGTTGAAAGTAGATCGGTCGCTCGTCGTCGGCATCACGGCGGTTGCGTTCATGACGATTCAACAGGCGGGACTGGACGCGTTTGAAAAGTCCCCCGGGCGGATGTTGATCGACAACAAGCACGCGCGGAAGTCGCCGGAAGAGGTTTTGCGCGAACGGGCGAAGGACGATAGCCAGGGGCTGCTTGGTTTTCTGCGGACGGTCAACAAGAAGTGGACGGTTACGTACGACGAGAATGACGACAGCGCGAAGTATCGGATGAATCACGTGCAGGATCTGGCGTGGGGCGCTGCTGACGATCGTTCGCGCAATTGGCGCGAGATCGATCCGCGCCGCATCGAGGGACCGATTCCGGTTGAATGTCGGTCGGCGTCATGTGGGACGTGTTGGGTGGGTGTGCTCGGTGGCGCTGAGAAGCTGTCGGACGTGGCGGCGCGTGAAGCGAAGAAGATCAAGGAGTTTGGGTACATCGATACTCCCGAACCGAAGCCGCTGATTCGTCTGGCGTGTCAGGCGCAGACGCACGGCGCGGTGTCGATCGTGATTCCGCCGTGGAATGGTGTGTTTGGGAAATACTTAAAAGGTTTGAAGCGTAATCCGTGAGCACGGATCCTGATCGCCCCACATCGGCATCACCGCTACTGTTCGTGCTTGCGGCGGCTTTCCTCTGGAGCACCGGCGGGCTCTTCATCAAGTGGACCTCAATTTCCGGCCTCGAGCTCTCGTGCTTTCGATCGTTCTTCGCGCTGCTGACGGTGGCGCTTGTCACGCGACACGAAGGGTTTGGTGTGAACGTCGTCACTGGCGTCGCAGCGTTGCTGTATGCGGTGCTGGTCATTCTGTTTGTGATGGCGACGAAGGAGACGACGGCGGCGAATGCGATCTTTCTTCAGTACACCGCGCCGGTTTACCTGTTGATACTAGAGCCGGTCGTTTACAAGGAGAAGTTTCGCGGGCGGGATTTGTTGACGGTGCTGGTGTGTGTTGGTGGGATGGCGTTGTTTTTCGTCGGACAACTGCGGCCGCAGGATGTTGCGGGGAATGTGATGGCGCTCGCGTCGGGTCTCTGTTTCGCGGTGTATTTTTTGTTGTTGCGACATCCGAAGGCGCGAGCTGTTAATCGTGCCTCGTCTGTGATCTATGGGAATCTGTTGTGCGTCTTGATCGCTGCGCCGTGGGGAGTGACTGCGCTCTCGCGCGTTGGCGTTCACGATCTGGTGAGCGTCGTTTATCTGGGTGTGGTGCAGCTCGGGATCTCGTACGCGTTGTTTACTGTCGGCATGACGCGCGGCGTGAGATCGGTCGATGCTGGGATCATTTGTTACATCGAACCGGTGCTGAATCCGGTCTGGGTGTTTCTCGTCCTTGGCGAGCGCCCGTCGCGCTGGGCGCTTTTAGGAGGCGCCATCATCATCGTCGCCGTCATCATTCACATGCTCCTCGACGCTCGCTTCAAACGCCTCCCACCCCTGGAATCCGCTCATGGCTGATCTTCGAAGACGGAACTGATCTTGAAACCAAATCCTGGCAGGACAGTTGAGACCAATCGGTCATCGCCGTAAAAGACAGTTGACTCATAGCTATCGCCCTTGAGAACACGGATCTCAATACTTCCAGAAAATTCGTCCACGAGCCACAACTCTTTGACGCGAAGTGCGGCGTAAGTATCCGCTTTGGTATTACGATCGTAGATCGCAGAACCAGGTGAAATAACTTCGACGACGAGGTCCGCGGTCGTGTGATACCTGGTCGTACTCTGCGCTTCAGTTTCGGCAGAAACATAAAAGAGATCCGGTTCAAGCCATGTATTTGGCGTGACCGAGATGCCCGTGCGCGGCGTGTAGAGAGTGCCCTTGTCGCCTATCTTTATCAGATACTGATCTAAGAACCGGTTGAGGCGGCTAACCGCCCGGCCGTGAGGTTTTTCAGGAGGAGGTGTCATGTAGAGGACTCCTGCTATTAATTCGATTTTTGAGTGGTCTGGCGGCTCGGGAAGTTCCCAAAATTCCTCGAGCGTATACGTCTTGACTAAAGGTGATGTATTGACCCAGACCATTGCATTTTCTCCGATGAGGTTTTTGAGTGGGTGAGCGGATTATAACATCCACTGGGACCGGCTGTCGTAATAACTTGGAAAGCGGGTGGGGAAGCGTTTTTTGTAACGATGGTACCGGTCAAGGAGTTTTTGATAGCGAACGTCGGAGGAGCGGAGCGGCTTGTGCGAAATGGCGCGCAGATGATCTTCGATTTTCGTCATTTTGCGCGGTGAAAAGCGCCAGTCGTAGTTGCCGAGCTCGTAGAGACTCGTAAGTCCATACCCCTTCAAACGACCCGAAAAATCGACGTAAGTATCGAAATAACTCCACGCCAGATCCCGCAACGATCGAAACACCGGCCTGCGCCCGTGCAACCCAAGATCACGCGAACGCGCGATCGATCCCCATCCACCCCCATCCTTAAAAACGAAGATCACGTGATCCAACAAATCCACCGATTCGAGATCGAGCAACAGCGGCGGATATCCATGCTGCTCCAGAATGACGGCAGCCCCGACCGCAGCCTCGAGACAATGCGCCTCATTCCGTTTCACCACGTCACGAAATGATCGCATCGTCGGACCATTGCGCTCCCAGTTATACGGCAACGAACTGAAGAAACGCTGCACCTTCGCGGGCGTATTGAGCCGTTGAACCAGCTCCCACTCGCGCTTCGTAAACCACTCTTTCTCAGGCTGAAGATTTTTCACTCGCAACACATTCGTCAAACTTTGTTCATGGTGTCTGCAAAAGCCGAACCCGCACTTGCCTGAATCACTCGCAAATGTCAGACTTACAACCCCGGCCCGATACTCGTCGCCGGTCTAATTTCTAATCGCATTAGTAATAAACTTTGAAATGACTTCAAGCATGAACCAGCAGGCCGCAGCTCCACAAAAAACCCGCGCAGAACAAGAAACCGAAAATGAGGCAAATCGTTTGAGAGAGCAAGTGGACGCAGCGCTCGCCATCGTCGCTCTGCGTTCCCCCGACGAGGTCGACTCCTTGCTGATGACTGCCGATCGCATTGAACGTGCAGCTCGCGACCTCGCCGACGCTATACGGCAAATCGCCGAACAGCGCCAGGCCGCGGAAGAATAGGCTGAGCACATCACGCCCGCTCTCTGCACCTCGTTTGAACTGGAGACAACTGAATGGCTTCGACTCGCATGGAAAGCCCCACTAAACACCTGGGGCGTAAGAATACAACCTTCGAATTAAACAACTACGGCATCGACGCTCCGGCACGCGTTTACTGGAACCTGAACACACCCGAGCTTTACGAAGAGATCGCGCGACGCAACGAAGGCGCTCTTTCCGATCACGGCAACATTATCGTCGACACCGGCGAACACACCGGCCGCGCCGCGAAAGACAAAGCCATTGTCCGCGAACCCGGAAGCGAGGACAAAGTTTTTTGGGGCGACGTCAATAAAGATTTTCCGCAGGACAAGTTCAACGCGCTGAAAGAACGGATGATGGCCCACGCAAACGGCCGCGACATCTTCGTTCAGGACACGTTCGTCGGCGCCGATTCCGATTATCGTCTGCCGATACGAGTGATCACCGAGCTCGCCTGGCATTCGCTGTTCGCGCGCACGATGTTCATCAGCAATCTGAACGAGACGGCGCCACACGAACCGCAGTTCACAATCATCAACTTCCCGAGCTTCCAGGCAGATCCGCAACGCGACGGCACGCGCTCGCCAACGTTCATCCTGATGGACTTCAGCCAGCGGCTGGTCCTGATCGGTGGCACGTCTTACGCAGGCGAGACCAAGAAGAGCGCGTTCACGATCATGAACTACCTGCTGCCGCAACGCGGAGTGATGAGCATGCACTGCTCCGCGAACGTCGGCGCCGACCGCGACGTCGCAATCTTCTTCGGTCTGTCAGGAACAGGCAAGACGACACTGTCTGCCGATCCCGAGCGGCGTTTGATCGGCGACGACGAGCACGGCTGGTCCGACAACGGCGTCTTCAACTTCGAAGGCGGATGCTACGCGAAAGTCATCAAGCTCTCCGCCGAAGCTGAGCCCGACATCTATCGCACGACGAAGATGTTCGGAACGATCCTCGAGAACGTCGTTTACGATCCCGTAACACGCGAGATCGATCTCGACGACGCGGGCAAGACTGAAAACACGCGGGCTTCGTATCCGCTCACCAGCATTCAGAACATCGTTCCCGAAGGACGCGCCGGCCATCCGCGCAACATCATCATGTTGACGGCGGACGCGTTCGGCGTTCTGCCGCCCGTTGCGCGTCTGACTCCGGAACAAGCGATGTATCACTTCCTTTCCGGTTACACGGCTAAAGTTGCCGGCACTGAAAAAGGAATCAAAGAACCGGAAGCGACGTTCTCGACATGTTTCGGTGCTCCCTTCATGGTGTTGCATCCGGGTGTTTACGCTGACTTGCTGGGCAAGCAGATGGCGAAGCACAACGCGGCGTGCTGGCTGGTCAACACAGGCTGGAGCGGTGGCCCATACGGCGTCGGGCACCGAATGAAGATCAGTTACACGCGGGCGATGATTCGCGCGATCCTCAATGGTTCGCTGGCGCAGGTCGAGACGGCGCCTGATCCGATTTTCGGGGTGAACGTTCCGGTCTCGTGTCCGGAAGTTCCGAGCGAAGTGCTGCAACCGCGCAACACGTGGGAAGACAAGGACGCTTACGATCGCCACGCGCGAGATCTCGCGCGGCGCTTCAATGAGAACTTCAAGAAGTATGAGGCTGGCGTGTCGGAGGCCGTTCGCGCGGTCGCGCCACAGATCTGAGATCTAAGATCTGAGATCTGAGATTCTTTACCCGGGAGGCCAGTTCATCTGGCGGCCGGCGAGTACGTGAGCGTGTAAGTGGAACACGGATTGGCCTGCGCCGGCGCCGGTATTGATCACGGTTCGAAAACTGGTATCTTCGTGGCCCTGTTCGTTCGCCATGCGCGCACCGATGCGCAGCAGGTGGCCCAACAGGGCCTCATCTTTTTGCGACGCGTCGTCGAGCGATTCGATGTGCTCGCGCGGGATCACAAGCAGGTGCGTCGGCGCCTGCGGATGAAGGTCACGTATCACCACGCAGCTTTCGTCCTGGTGAACGAAGTCGCCCGGTATGTCACCGGAGATGATCCTGCAAAACAAGCAACTCTTTTCCGCCATCTACCCCAAACTCCTTAATCCGCATTTGAACCAACAAGGCTCGCGGTAACCGACGTAGTAATTCTTTCGATGTCCGCGCCGACCGCGCGTAGTTTCGCTTCGATCTTTTCGTAACCGCGATCGATGTGATAGACGCGATCGATCAACGTCTCGTCACTCGCAATCAATCCCGCCAACACGAGCGACGCCGATGCGCGCAGGTCTGACGCGATCACGCGCGCGCCCGTCAGCGGCGTCACGCCTTCGACGATCGCAGTGTGCCCGTCGATGTGTATCTGCGCGCCCATGCGCTGCAACTCCGAGGCGTGCATGAAGCGGTTTTCGAAAACAGTCTCGACGATCTCCGAACGCCCGCGCGCCTGCGTCATCAACACCATGTATTGCGCCTGCATGTCCGTCGGAAAACTCGGGTGCGGCGCGGTTGCGACGTTGCTCGCGGAAAGACCGTCCGCGCAACACGACACTTCCAACGTCGTTGGATTAACTTCCTCGATCACGACGCCGACTTCGCGCAGTTTCGCGATCACTGCTTGCAGGTGGTCGGGCCGGCAATCCTTGATTTCGAGTTGGCCTTTGGTGATCGCGGCGGCGACGATGAAGGTTCCGGTTTCGATGCGATCGGGGATGATCGTGTGTTCAGCGCCGACGAGTGCGGGAACGCCTTCGATCTGAATCGTTTCCGTGCCTGCGCCCTTGACGCGTGCGCCCATCTTGTTCAGCAACTCGGCGAGGTCGACGATCTCGGGTTCGCGTGCGGCGTTGCGCAGTGTTGTCGTGCCGCGAGCGAGTGCGGCGGCCATCATCAGGTTTTCAGTGCCCGTGACGGTGACTTTGCCGAACTCGATGTCTGCCGCGCGCAGGCGTCCGTCGCTCGGAGCGCGAGCGACGACGTTACCGGATTCGAGTCGTACTTCTGCGCCGAGCTTTTCGAAGCCTTGCAGGTGCAGATCGATCGGGCGGGTGCCGATGGCGCAACCGCCTGGAAGTGACACTTTCGCTTTGCCGAAGCGAGCGAGTAGCGGGCCGAGTGCGAGCACTGAGGCGCGCATCGTTTTCACGAGTTCGTACGGTGCTTCGAAGAGTTCGATGTGGGCGGCGGAGATTTTGTGTGTGCGAAGTTCGGGGGTTAGGACGGTTGCGCCGATGTCTTCGAGCAGGCGTCGTTGGGTGATTATGTCGCGGACGTAAGGGATGTTGTGGAGCGTGACCGTTTCAGGGGTGAGAAGCGCTGCCGCCATGCACGGCAAAGCTGAGTTTTTGGCGCCGCTGATCGAGACTCGACCGCGAAGCGCCCGGCCACCATTGATGCGAAATTTATCCACGAGCCACAGATTATACAGATCCGCGTAACCTGTGGCTCGTGACCAAACACAAAGAACATTGACCTCTCGCCAGAACTCGCCCGGTCCTCTGGCGGATCTCACATTACGGTTGAATCGTGTCGACGCGCTTGATGCGGATGCCGCCGTTGGTCGTCACCGCCCGGACCATCGCGCCACCCGATCCCAGATTAACTGCGAGTTGCTTGCTCTGACGCCCCCGCCGTCCCTGATTCTGATCCTGGTCTTGCCCGGGTATCGGAAAGTCGACGCTGATGCCTCCATTCACGGTCCCGGTTTCCAGCTTCGCCGAATAGTTCTCCGGTATCGACATCACAACCCCGCCATTCGTCGTCGTGACGTCGAGCGCTTCACCGTCCCAACGATCGCCCGTCAGCTCAACCACGACTCCACCGTTCGTGGTTGAGCCTTTCACCGCTCCGCCAACCTTCCTCAGCACCACGCCCCCGTTCAGTGCGTTGAAGTCGATGCGGCCGTTCACGTCGACGATCGAGATCCCGCCATTGTGTGTTTCAAGCGAGAGGTCGCTCCGGCGCGGGACAAACACTTCGTAGCTAACGTCCCAGTGATAATTCTGCCGTCTCTCCGGTCCCTCGGCATGAATCTTTGACCCGCTGGTCTCGATCCTGACCTGCTTCGCGAGGTCGGCTGCCTCCTGCGCGGTCGGAGCGCCGGTCTGCACTCGCGCGCGCACCAGCACCTGGTTCTGGTCCCATCCTTTTACGGCAATCCCGCCATTCTGCCGCCCGTCAATGGCGATCACGCCGGCCGGCGCGAGCGTCTGCTCCCGAATCTCGCAGTTTCCAACTAACTTATCGTTGTACCAACCGTTTTCGCGGCAAGTCATCGTGCCGCCCTTTTGGGCCAACACGGAAACAGCCGCCAGCGCCGCCAACGCGGCAATCAACACAGTTCGGCCTAAGAACCTGTACATGACTTCGGTCTCCTTACTTCGTCTGGGGTTGTCTTGTTCGTTCGTTAAAGTGGCTTCTGGACGGTATACACCGCTGCCCTGGACCTTGTGACAGGAATCTGGAGACTCAGCCGCGCTTCCGCGCCACGACGATGCGCGGAATGCATTGCAGATCCTGGCGAACCTCGTCCAAAACCCAATGCTCGTCGTCGATTAGCGCGCGCACTCTTTCGCCCTGATCGAACCCGATCTCCATCATCAGGTAGCCGTCGTTTTTAAGGAACGCAGGCGCATCACGGACCAGACTGCGGATGACGCCGAGTCCGTCGCCGCCGGGCGAAAGCGCGACCAGTGGTTCGTGATCGCGAACTTCTCGCTGCAATCCCGGTAGCGCGCCCGCCGAAACGTACGGCGGATTCGAAACGACGAGATCAAACGCGGCCGGCTCGACGGCGGCAAAACAGTCCGAAATTTTGAACGTGATTCTCTCGTTAACACCCAGCCGGCGTGCGTTGTCTTGCGCGATCTCGAGCGCCGCTTCAGAAACATCGACGGCGATCGCGCGCGCGTCCGTTCTTTCGCACAGCAGAGTGACGGCGATGCAACCCGATCCCGTTCCGACGTCGCAAATCAACGGTGCCGTCACGCCGGCGATCTTCTCGAGCGCCGCCTCGACCAGTAACTCCGTCTCCGGCCGCGGAATTAAAACGTCCGGCGTCACCCGAAACTCCCGCCCGTAAAAGTCCTGCATTCCGGTGATGTACTGGAGCGGCTCGCCGTTCGCTCTGCGCTCGACCGCTCCGCGGTAACGCGCGACGTCATCATCGCCAACGAGATCTTCAGCGTGGCTGATGAGAAACGTCCGATCCTTCGCGATGACGTGCGAAAGAAGCGAACCCGCTTCACGTCGCGCTTCCGGAACGCCGGCGTCGTTCAGCATTCGCGCGGCTTCTTGCAGTAAATCGGCGATTGAGCTCATCATCTACGTAATTCAGGAAGCAACCGGCGATTCACCGTTTCTATTGAGCATAAGAACGAGTCTCGTTCCTCCCGTGACGTCATGAACCCTCGTAGCGACAGGCTTCGAGGGTTCTGGCGTATAAGGGGAAGAGTTTAACAACGTTTGGCGGCCTGAGCCGAGGGAGTCTCACATGGGTGCCCTGTCGAAAAGCTTGCTCTTGTTCACGCTTAACTGGCTCGACGGACAGCTTACACTGCTTTGGATCCGCATGAACGTCGCCACCGAAGGAAACGCCATCATGGCGAGCCTGCTGTCACACGGAGACCTTCCTTTTCTCGCGATCAAACTCGGCATCGGCGGCGCCGCCGCTTACATTCTCTATCGCTTCGCCTATCTACCGCTTGCCAAACACGGAATGACGGCGGTGCTCGTGATCTACGCCTGCCTCATGTTCGTCCACGCCCTCACAGGCTGCGTTGCGCTCGGATTAAACATCAAACTGCTTTAAACGGTGTTCCCAAACTGAAACACGGCTATAATGGGCCACCCAAATATCGAAAGAGGGAAGCAGCTTTATGTATAAACTTTCCGCCCGCCAGATCTTATTAATCGCTCTTATCTCAGGTTTATTCGCAGCCGGAATCGTTGTCGGAGTGGACCGAGTGATGAACCGCTTCGAACCGTCGCAGGCCGCGTTCTCCGAAACACCGCCCGCAGGCATCACCGATCCGTCCACCTCGAGTGACGAACAGAACAACATCGAAGTCTATCGCGCGCTCAGTCCGGGAGTCGTGTTCATCCATTCAACTTCCTACTCTCGCGACTTCTTCGGTTTCGTCGAGCCGCAGGAAGGTTCGGGCTCAGGCTCCATCCTGGACCAACAGGGAAACATCCTGACGAACTATCACGTCATCGCCGGCGCGCAGAAACTTTCCGTCAGCCTCGGCGGCAAACGAGACTATCCGGCAGTGGTGGTCGGCCGCGACCCGGACACGGATCTCGCCGTCATCCGTTTGACTGAAAAACCTACTGGGCCATTGACGGTCATTCCGATGGGCGACTCCGACAAGCTCGTCGTGGGACAGAAAGTCCTCGCGATCGGCAATCCGTTCGGTTTGGATCGCACGCTGACGACGGGCGTCATCAGCGGTCTCCAGCGCCCGATCCGCGCCCGAAACGATCGACTGATCGAAGGCGCAATTCAGACTGACGCCTCGATCAACCCCGGCAACTCCGGTGGCCCATTGCTCGACTCGCGCGGACGCATGATCGGTATCAACTCGCAGATCCTTTCGCCGTCGGGCAGCTCGGCGGGTGTTGGTTTCGCGGTTCCGGTAAGTATCGCGAAACGCGTCGTGCCGCAACTTCTGCAAAACGGCCAGGTACGACGTCCGAAGCTCGGCATCAGCACGCGCGACGTCGAAACGATTCGCAATCAGGTCGATCTTCCGGTGGACGACGGCGTGCTGATCGTTCAGGTCGCGCGCGGCGGCGGTGCCGCGCTGGCTGGACTGCGCGGAATGCAGCAGACGGAGATGGGCGATATCGAGCTCGGCGACATCATCGTCGGCATCGACAGCGACAAAGTTGGTAATTCAGACGATCTGTTTCGCGTGCTCGAACGCCATCAGATCGGCGAGACTGTGCAAGTGCAAATCTGGCGAAACGGCCGGCGCACGTCCGTGCCGGTGCGTTTAATGGAATCACCCGATTCACGTCGTTAACTCTTTCAGATCTCGAAATTTGAGATCGCAGGATCTCATATGCACCAAACCACCCATTTCTTCAATCTGGGGTACGGGTGGTTGTGTAAGCACTGTAGCGCCGAGAATACTGAACGAAAGCAACATCACCGCCAGCAGCATCAGCACGAGGCCCATCGTAACGCTCCACCGCCTTTGGCGAAGTGGGTCGAAGATGATGGGCTTCGTGGTTTGGTATGTCCCCGGTGCGGAATTGCGGAACCTGTCTCCAGGATCTAACTTCCGAATTCGTGCTCATAGTCGCGCAGGCTGCGCGTGATTACGTCCAGCGCCTCCTCACGATCGTACACGTCGGTAATCTCCACCTTTTTCTGCTCGTCGCTCGGAAGCTGCTTGTAGCTGAGGAAGTAGTGTTTTAGACGATCGATGAGTCCCTGCGGCACCTTGCCGATATTCTCGATCCCCCCGAAGGCAAGATCCGCTTCGAGCACGGCGATGATCTTGTCGTCCGCCTGGTTGCCGTCGAGCATCCTCAGCCCGCCGATCGGGCGCGCGTGCAGGAAGAAGCTTCCGTGCGCGAAGGTCTTTTCAGACAGGACGCAGATGTCCATCGGATCTTTGTCGCCTTCGATTCCGCTCCGTCCCGTGCGCATTTGGCAGAGCTCTGCGACTTCGCGCCCGCAGAACGTTCGCGGAATAAAGCCGTAGAGCGTTGGACAAAGCGACGAAAAGCGCTGCGGACGATCGACGCGCAAGTGGCCCGACCACTTGTCGAGTTCGTACTTCACGGCGTCGGTGGGGACGATTTCGATGTAAGCGTTGACGAGTTCCGGCGTGCGCGGTCCGGGCGTCACGCCGTGCCAAGGATGAGCTTGGAATAGTTGTTTGTTCATTGGCTTTCTTCTCTGATCGGGCTCGATGATAAAATGCCGCCAGTTCGAAAACCAAACCTCTGTATCTTTTGTGCTTTTTGTGGCTATGGCAGCCAGCGCCGAAATCATAACCAAGCCGGTCGCGCAAGCAATCTCGTTGCGGTGGATCATCAGCGCGCGCGACGATCTCGTCTGGTTCATCGGGTCGGTCGTGTCCAGTTACGTCCTGTTGCTTCTGTACGTGAACGGAATCGTGCCGCTCGTGCCGATGGTCGCGGCCTGGGCGATTCTGATCGACGCTCCGCACGTCTTTGGGACTCTTTCTCGCACCTACTTCGATCGCGCCGAGCGACATAACCGGGCACGGTTGTTGTGGGGCTCGCTGCTGTTCTTTGCCGTGGGACCGTTGATGGTGCTTGCGGGCGCGGGTTTCCTGTTTTTCTTCGTTGCGGCATTGTGGGCCTACTACCATCTCGTGAAGCAGCACTACGGCTTCATGGTGCTTTACAAGAAGAAGAACGGCGATCTCGAGCGCGTCGACAACGCGCTCGATCGGCTGCTGTTGCTGTTTGCTTTCAACTATCCGTTCGTGGAATTTATCGCGCGCGATCCGGAGGCGATGGCGCGCGTGCCGTCGTACTTGCGAGGCGGCGTCAGCGGATTAGCGAAGATCTTACTGGTAGCAACGATTCTGCTGTTCGTGGCCTGGCTGGGACGCCAGATTCAACGAGCGATCACAGGCGAGCCGCTGGACGTGCCGAAGTACCTGCTGCTGGCGGCGGCGATTCCGATGCACTGGATCGTCCTGCTGACGCCGATGCCGCACAAGCCGATCGCCATCGTCGCCATCCTCACCATCTATCACAACTTTCAGTATCACCGGCTCATCTGGTTTCACAACCAGAAGTACAAACCTGAGACACGCGAGAAGCACGGCGCCGCGGAGTTCATCAGCAGGCGACTGCTTTACTACATCGCTTTCGGCGTGATCTTCGGTTTGATCTACCAGGGACCGCGGCAGGCGCTCGGTTACGTCGGTCTGCAAAGCGGGTCGCCGTCATTCGCGGTCCAGCTCGGAATCTCGTTCCTTTGGGGATACGCGTTCATTCACTACTATCTCGATTCGAAAATCTGGCGTGTCAGGCGCGACCCGTCGGTCGGCGAAGCTTTGAAGATGAGCTAGTCTTCGGCGTGCTCGTCGCCGTTGAAGTGCAAGACGGTCGACTCGTCGTCGATGATGGTTTCGAGGTGGACCGGGCGGCCCCACAGCGCATGGACGTGCTCGAGCGCTTTGCGGGCGTAGCGCATGTCGAGCTCGGTGCCTTCGAAGCGGTGTTTTAGATAGAGCTCGCGGTTGCCGTTGTAGTCGCCGTCTTCGACTTGCAGGTACGGAAACCCGAAGTTAGTCATGTTCGAGACGAGCTGATCACGCACTTTCTCCCAGCGCTTCTCGGTGATCGTCCATTCCTC
>DASURS010000328.1:0-9319 GCA_036279935.1 Pyrinomonadaceae bacterium | reverse complement strand
CTCTGTGGTTGAGAAATTCCGAGTAAAACCACACCACAGAGACACAGAGGACACTGAGGTTGCACAGAGAAGAGCGCGCTCGGGACTTTTCGTGCAAAGCCGGTGTGACACTGAAACACGCGAACATTGTCACACTAACTGTAACGCCCCTCATCGACACCCACTAAAACCCCAGCAAACACACTCTGGCAAAGTTCTTGCTCAGGCGTGACCGAGTAGTGGACCAGAACAAAACCACTCAGGACCGGTTGCCCAGCAACTACAGCAACCACCTTCAGGTGGGCTACAACGCGTTTGAGTTCTTATTGGAGTTTGCGCAGTTTCGTGAGAATGACACCGGTATCGTCAACGTCGCCGCGATCGTCACATCACCGGCCTTCGCGAAGGCATTCGCGCGCACACTCAACGAGAGCATCGCGAGCTACCAACAACGTTTCGGCGAGATTCCAGACTTAGATCCATAAGCGAGTCTTCACAGGAGGATGACATGCCAGCATTAGTCGTTCCCGGCGTCCGGGTTGAGGCGCGATTCGACGTCCTGCCGCCGCTGCCGGCCACTTCCGGAATTCTGGGCGCAGTCGGAATTGTGGACCGCCAACCTCGCAATGGAGGTTTGGTCGGCGTCACGAAGACCACGGAGATCCGGCAACTGTTAGGGCCGGGAACCATCGGCAGCATGCCCGAAGTGGCTCACGCGCTCGGCAACGGCGCGAGTGAAGTGGTCATCTCGGGCGTCGCGGGCGGACGCGCCGCATCCGCGCGGCTGCTCAACCAAAACTCGGAAGAGGTCGTGTTGCTGCGCGCCAGATCGAATGGTGCGGGCAACAATGCGCTGCGAGTCGAAGTCCGCACCGTCACCAACGCGCAGAATGAGATCGCGCGCGTCACGTTGCGACTGCTGCGCGGCGGAACGACGGTCGAAACGTTCCCGGACCTGCGCGTCGCGCCCGGCCAGCCTGACGACTTGTTCGAAGCCATCAATCAACAGTCGGCATTCGTCATCGCGACCGATCCCGGTTTCGCGAGCGCTTCTCCGCGCGCCGGAACGTACGCGTTCACCGACGATGCGCCGCAGCTCAACGTGCAGGAGCCGGCGCCCGGAACACGCAACATCATGATCCTGCGGCCTTCGGCCGATGCGGATCCAGCGGGACTCAGCGTCGAAATCCGGGAGGGACAAGATCCGGGAACGGTCGACGTGCGCGTCTTCCAGCGCGGTTTGCAGGAAGAGTTCCCGGGCCTGGTGATGGATCCCGATAACGAGCGCTATCTGCCGTACGTGCTCGCGAACGAAAGCCGTCTGGTCCGCTTCACGCCGCTGAGTTCGCGTGACACGAATCAGATGCCGGCTGCAACAGCCGCGCCGATCGAGTTCAGCGGCGGCGAGTCGCCGACAGTGCAGCAGTATCAGGACGCGATCGATCGTCTCGCGGACGATCCGCGCATCGATCTCGTGATTGCATCGGTGGAACGGGGGCGCGCCACCGCTGAGGTGCGGCAGATACATCAGGCGCTGTCGGCGCACGCAGTGGCGATGGCAGAGAACGCCGCGCCACGTATCGCATTCGGTTCGATCACCGCCGGAGAAGCCAACAACCTGGACCAGATTCGCGAACACTCCGCGCTGGTGCGCAATCGACGTTTCGTGCTGGTCGCGCCGCCGGGAGCGGAAGGCGCCGTCGCCGGTCTCGTCGGACGTCTGAATCCAAAGGAGTCGCCGACGTTCAAGCCCGTTCCGCTATTTGGCGTCGCACCGGCGAAGTATCGCGAGAGCGAGTTGAATCGACTGCTCGGATCGACGACGAACCTGCTGGTGGTCCAGGACCGCGTGGGCCGCGGCGTCGTCGTGTTGCGCGGACTCGACACCTCAGGCGATCAGATCTCAGTGACGCGAGTCGCCGACATCGCGATTCGCGAGACAAAGGCAATCTCGGAAAACTTCATCGGGCAATTGAACAGTGCTGAGGCGCGGCTCGCGCTCAAAGGACAGATCGTAGCCACGTTCACACGGATGGAACGCGAAGGCGCACTGGTGCCTTCTACCGACGGAACCGATCCGGCGTTTCTCGTCGACGTTTACTCAACGCAACTCGATTTCGGACAGGGAATCGTGCGCGTCGACATCGCCATCAGGCCGGTGCGGTCCATCGATTACATCTACGCCACCATTCGCGTGAAGAACTAGGAGAAAGAAGATGCCGACGATTTATGCAGCAAACGAGAGCCAGGTGCTGGTAGGAGGCCAGCCGATCGAAGGCGTGCGATCGATCGAGTATCGCACGGTGCAAGTCCGCGAGAACGTTTTTGGTCTCGGCGGTAACGAGCGCATCGGCATGGTTTCGGGACCGCAGGTTGTCGAAGGACGCATTCGCGTCGCCTCGACCGCGCCGGCGCTCGATGCCCTCACCGTAAACGACAGCGTTCAGATCATCGCGCAACTCGGCCCGGCCACCGGCGGTAAGTCGGTGACGTTCGACGAATGCTTCCTGCAAGAGAAGAGCTTCGACATGAGCGTGGGCAGCTTTGGCGAGTCGCTCTACAGTTTCACGGCCACGCGCGCGACTGAGGGTACGGGGAGTTAACCTGATCCATGAACGGGACGCTGCAAATAGCAGTGGACTTGGAAGAAGGTGAAGTCCGGCTCGGATCGGAGCGAGTTCGTTTGCTTCCGGGCCGCGGCGACGCCTTCTACCTGATTAACCGGCGTGGGCCAATGGTGCGCGCGTTGCGGTTCGAAGAGCGTTCGCTGCTTCTGAATACAAATGCCGCGAACGGCGACGTTGCGGCGTTGATTGCTGACGCGGCGTTCGTTTCGTCAGGTGTGTGTGTCGATCAGGTTCGTGTGGCGGTGTCGCTCGCGCTTGCAGGCGGCGGCGAGGAAGCGCCGTCGTTTTCGGAGTGCGCGCGGCTGGTCGAGGAGAGTGCCGGATGGAACCCCGAGCAAGTGAGTGGGACGATGGCGCTCGTGATCGATCGGCTTTGCGGTTCGATGAAGACGTCGCAGAACGGCTGGGAACGAATCGTGTTTCAGGAAGACGAGGCCGATCTGGAGACACTGATTTCACGAATGGCTGCGAACCTCGCGCAACGTGCCGTGCCGTCCGCACCCGTAGCTCAGTCCGAAGCTGAAGCACAAACCACGACGAAACAAATCAAGCGGACTCAAAACAAGCTGACGACGACGAAACCCCAGCGAGATTGGCCGGCGACTCACCAAACGTCATCCACGTCAGTCAATAGATCGGTTCAGTTTGAACGCGAAAATACTGAACCTCTACGTCCACCTGTATTCAAATCAGTTTCATCCGTGTCATCCGTGGTTCCAGAACGCAGCGTCAAGCGAATCCCCGCACGCGTACTCGCCCCGATCTCAGTAAACACAAATCAAACAAATCCAATAGTTGCCTTTTCCAGGACTGCTCCCCACGTCGAGCCAACCGAAGAAGTGGCGGTGGCACAATCCAATCAGTCTAATTTTTCTATAACCCAAACTGCCCCTGTCGTCTTCGAACAACCACTACTAACGTCGCCAAAGTCGATCGGTTGGCAACAATTCAAACCGCCGTCATCAAAATCGCAACCAACCCAACTGCCCGCACAAACCGAAACGCGATTTTCATCCTCGACCAATGAATCGCCATCATTCGACGACTGGCTTTCCGAACTAGCGACGCTGCTCGAAGCCGAATGTGACATGCGAGGCATCGATCCATGACTCGTCCAATCCCGCTGCTAGGCGACATCTCGCTGCAATACGTCCAGCAGATCGAGCACTCGCTCGACGCCGGCTTCGTCCCTTCGCGCATCGCGGGTCTCGAAGGCGAGTTGCAACAGCGCTCGGGCCGTCCGTCACATCACATCCACATCGAAGGCGTTTTGATCGGCGACACGACGCGCGACGATCTCGGCACCCTGCAAACCGCCGCTCAGACCGGCGAAGAACTGACGTTTGCCGCCGACATCACCAGCGCGCTCGATCTGCAAAAGGTCGTGATTCGATCACTCCAGGACTACGAAAGCGCCGGACGCCCCAACCAGATTCACTATCGCATCGAGCTCGCGGAAAGCCCGCCGTTGCCGCCACCCGCGGAAGTCAGCGGCTTCGGCGACTTCGGCGGACTCGACGACTTCGGACTCGGCGATCTCGGCATCGACACGGACATGCTTGGCGATCTCGCGGACATGGCCGGCGACATCGCATCCGCTGCCGAACAGGCGATGGGCGCAATCGACGCGTTGAGCTCGCTCGCGAGCCTCGCTGCTTCCGGCGGCCTCGATTTCGGCGGCATGCTCGAACCGCTCAACAACACTGTCGACAACATGCGCGACATCGGATCGAATTTTCAGTCCGCGACCAGGACTTTGGGAGGCTTGTTCTCGTCATGAGTCTCTCTCCGTCACTCTCGGTCACGCTCGGCAACCTGCGCTATGACACGCACGCCGTCGAACTGCACGCGTGTCTCGAGCCGTTGCCGCGCGGCAACTCCGTCCGCGTTTCCCTTCCCGCGTCGGTGCGCTTCGAAGCGGCGCCCGGCGACGATGCGTCGATGGACGTGGACGGCGGTGAAGGTTCAGAAAAACTGTTCACCGGAAAAGTACGGACAGTCCGGCGCGACTTTCGCCGCATACACGCGACACTCGCCGACGCCGCCGCAGATCTCGCGGCGTATCGTCCGTGCCAGACGTTCGAAAAACAGAACGCGAAAGACGTGATCGAAACACTTGCTTCAGATGCCGGAGTCGACACTGGCGACGTCGACGTCGATCTCGACGTACCTGCGTACGTGGCCCAACCAGGACGCACTGCCGCGGAACAGATCGCGGAGCTGGCGCGACTGTACGGCGCGATCGCTCTCGTCGATGCGGAAGGCAAACTTCAGGTGATCGCGAGACCATCAGGCCAGCCTTCGGTCGCGCTGTTGTACGGGCGCGAGATCCTCGAGTACTCGTCGTCGAACAACGAAACGCTCAATCCGCAACGCTTTGCGATCGGCTTTGGACCATCAGGTTCAGCCAGCGCGCCTGATGCATTGCGGCCGTCGGTGGATTTCGTTCCGTCTTCAGCCGCGGCAGGCGGCGCCGGAGTCGTGCGCTATCCGTTGCCGCTGTTGCGCACGCCGGCAGCCGCTGACGACGTCTCGACCGCGTTGCAAACAGCCAACGCCGCGCGCGCGCAACGACTTCGCGCTCGCTGCTTCCTGCTGCCTGCGCTGCGGCCGGGCGACGTGATCGAAGTGCAATCGCTTCCCGACGGTCTCGCCGGTGGTCCATGGTTGCTCACGCGTGTGCAGCACGAGTTGCGTCCGGGCGCGGGCGGGTTCACCACGATCGAAGCCGAGGGCGGCGATACGTCGTCGTTGCTCTCGGGATTACTCGGAGCGGGATTGTCGGCGCTTGGAGAACTGCTATGAGCGCGACGTCGTTGTACGGCAGCATCTCGCGGATCGCGCGGCACGAAGTTTCAGCGCGGCCGGTGGCGAGCGTCGGCAAAGTCACGAGCATTTTTCCGAACGAGGCCGCGCCTGCCGATCACGCCGTGTCGGTCCAGCTTCGCGACTCGGGAATCATTCTGAACCGCGTGCCGATCGCGGTCGGCGCGATGGGGTTCGCGGCGATTCCCGCCGTTGACGATCTCGTCGTCGTCGTGTTTCTCGAAGGCGACTATCACTCGCCTATCGTCGTCGGCCGTCTCTACCATCCGGATCAGGAACCGCCGAAACACAAAGACGGGCAGATGGTTTTGCGGCTGCCGTCAGGCGCGTCAACACCGGATCTCGAATGCGAGATCACCGGCGATCCGCCCGCGATCAAACTGACGCTGCCGGGCGACGTGCTGATCGAAGTCGTGAAGGAAAAGATCAAGCTCGGCGTCGGCGACATTACGGCGACGCTCGACGGCGCGGGTGGTGGACGGATAGAGCTCGCCGCAGCCGGCAGCAAGATCACGATGAAGAAAGACGGAGACGTTACGGTAACAGCCGCCGGGAAACTGAAGCTCGAAGGCAACGAAGTCGAGATCTCCGGACAGGGGAAGGTGAAGGTTTCAGGCGGCGCAGTGGAGATCAACTGATTGATCATTTGTCATTTGACGTTTGTCATTTTCCATTTGGAAGCAGGTCTCCCGCGCTGAATGGAAATGAAAAATGACCAATGACAAATGATATATGGAAAATGACATGGGCCAACCGGCAGCAACTGAAGGAAGCATGGTCGTGGGCGTCGATATTCACATCGTGATGGTGCCTTCGCCAGGTGGGCCGATCCCGACGCCGCTGCCGCACCCGTTCAGTGGCAAGGTGGACGGCGGCACGGTGCAGACGGTCAAGATCATGGGCAAGCCGGCAGCAGTGGTCGACTCGCAGGCGAGCAACAGTCCGGCACACATCGCCACGCCGCCGGGCACCAGTTTTCAAACGCCCCCGCAGGACAAGTCGACGATCAAGGTCGGCAGCGCGACGGTGAAGATCGGAGGCAAACAAGCTGCGCGCAACGGCGATATGTCAGTCGATTGCGACGACATCACTCCGACCGCGCCAAAAGGCCAGGTCATTGCCGCCGGCACCGTTTTGATTGGGTGAATCATGGACCAACGCTTCGGCACCGATCTCTCTGTTGTCCCGAACATGGTGGCGTACGACGCCGCGTCGCTAGATCTGACGACGAAGACGCGCATCATCAGGCGCCCGCGTGCGAACGAATCTGACACGCAGACGGATCTCGCCGCGATCGAAGGCCGCGAGAACGTCGCGCAGGCGTTGTTGCTGCGATTGCTGACGCCGGTCGGTTCTTTATCGCTATTGGGCCACGCGGATTACGGATCGCGGCTTGGCGAACTGATCGGTCGCCACAAAACGGAAGAGCTGCGGAATCTCTGCCGCGCGTTCGTGCTCGAAGCAGTCGCTCGTGAGCCGCGCGTGGAACCCAAAGTCGTCGAGCTGACTTTCGATCCGTTGCAGGAACAGGTTGATAACTTCGTGTTGACGGTCGCCGTGCAGCCGATCACCGGCGGCGATCCAGTTGCGCTGTCGCTGGAGGTAGGTCTGTGAGTTACTCTCCGCGTCTTTATCCGGACATTGTTCGCGATCTGCTGACCACGCTGACCGGCGGCACCGTCGCGGAGTCGTTGAAAGCGCCCGCCGGAGACGCGCTCGTCGTCCCGGACCTGCTGAGCAGGCGGCCCGTGCGGCGCATCTCGCATCTGCAAGGCTTCGTCGGCACAGTCGAACGCCCGGTTCCCTATCGCTTCACCAGCGCCGACTTCGAGTTGATATCGACGACGGGTGATGACAACAACAAAGACGCGATCCGGTTTCGCGACGGCGGCCGCCGCCCGCTGCCGAACAGCGATCTCACAGTCAACTACTATCCCGTCCGCTCGAACCCCGCGCCGCTCAACGATCTCAACATCGGCAGCGTGATTCGCACGTTGCTGGAGACAGTCGCCTTCGAGATGGCCGTCACGTATCAGCATCTCGACTTCATCTACAAGTCGGCGTTTCTCGAAACAGCCGAAGGACGTTCGCTCGACAAAGTCGTCGCACTCGTCGGTGTGACACGTTTGGCGAGCGGACATCCGGTCGTGAAGGTGCGCTTCAACCGCCGTCCCGGTGACACGGGACGGATCACGGTTCCCGCCGGCACGGTGCTCACCGACGACAAGGCGAGCCGCTACCTGACTGAAGACGAGTTGATTCTCGAACCCGGTGAAAGCACGCGCGAGGTGTTGGCCGCGGGCGAGACGCCGGGAACTCCCGAAGTCGAAGCAGGCCAACTCGATCTGCAAATCCTGGTTGCCGGGATCGACACCGCCGTCAACGAAGAAGCAAGCCGCCGGTTGAGCCAGGCGGAGACCGACGACGAGTTGCGGCGTCGCGCTCGAGCGGCGTTTCACGGCGCCGTTCGCGGGACGCTCGATGCGTTGAAGTTTCATCTGATGTCACTCGACGAGGTGAAGGACGTCACCATCACTGAAGAGCCAAACGGCGTTCCCGGCGAAGTGAAAGTCGACGTCGCTTACTTTGAGGACACACCCGAGGCACGACAGCGAGTGCTCGACCGCATCAACGAGGTCAAGCCCGCCGGAATTCGCGTCATCCCGGGCGCGGCGGAACCAACGCGAGTCAGCGTGCGCGTGCAGTTGACACTCGCCGGCACCGGCCTCAACGGTACCGATCTCGCATCGCTCAAAGCGGCTCTCCAGGACAAACTGGAGAAGACGCTGAACGCGACGCCGCCGGGTGGAACTGTTCGTCGCGCGCGACTTGTTTCGCTGGTGATGGAAGACGCTCGCATCGTCGACGCGCGTGTGTTCCTGACACCCGAAGCCGGCGCCGAAGCAGAAGAACTGACGCTCGCGGCCGGTAAAGTGCTCAGCGTCGTCAAGCCGATCCAATTCTCCGAACCGCAAACCGAAGTGGCCGTCACGACGACTGTCGACGTCCAGGTTTCCGCCGTGCTGCCGGTCCACCTCACGCCCGGCACGACGCAGGCCCAGGCGACTGAAGCGATCACCAACGCTTTCAACAGCCACCTGGCCACGCGCGCGAGTGACGCACCGCTGACACTCGACGGGGTCGCCGCCGCGATCCGCGACGAATCACGCTTCGCGCTGATCCGATCCGAAGCGACCGTCACGGTCGAAAGCGGCGAACGGTTCTTCCAACTCACCGACGGCCTCGGCTCGTACGCGCCCGCGCCGAATGAACGCCTGCGCAATCAATCGCTGAACATCGACGTGCGGGAGGGAGACGTATGAAGCGCGCCGACGACATGGCGAGCCGGCTTCCGTCGCTCTATCGCGAAGGTGAACTGGTGGTCGCGTCGCTGTCTCAACCGGCAGTGCAACTCGAGATCGTCGAGGAAGAGTTGCTCGACATTCAGCGCGCGCACCACTTCGACGCCGCGCTCGAGCTCACGGACGCCGCCAAGCTCGCCGCGCTGCTCGACTTCGTTCCCGAACCGTGGCAGAACCTCGCGCTCTTTCGTTCGTGGGTTCACTCGCAACGAAACGCGGCGTTACGTCGCGGCGCAGTGACGATCGAGGCGCTCACCGGCTTCGCGGCAGACTATGCGGAAGGGTACCAGGACGCGACGCGAGTTCGTTTCCAGGATCAGGATCCGGTCCTGATCGAAAACCCGCCGCGCCGGCAAACGCTGCGTCCGGGATTGATCGACAACATCACTCCGCTGTCGCAGTTCACGATCGAAAACAAGGGACTCGACGAAACGACCGTTTCGTTTCTGCTCGCCGGCCTCCCCGCCGGTCCCGAAAGCGTTCCCGTGATGGTCAACCTGACAACGGGCGAAGGTTTGATGTTTC
>DASURS010000327.1:0-47862 GCA_036279935.1 Pyrinomonadaceae bacterium | reverse complement strand
AATTCCTCGTCGACGTGAGCGGAAAACTGCGTATCGGGCGCGTGAAAGTTTGCAAAGTCGCCATAAACTTCCGGCCCTTCATACGCGACAAACGAGTCGGCTTCGAGCGGCGCGTGCGGGGAGATGAGGATGACGGTCTCGGCGCCGGTTTCAATCAGGCGTCGCGTCAACTCAGCCATCGCGTCGATCGAATCGCGCACGCGGATGGCCGCGTCGCCTCCGACCTCAGGCACCATGATCGGCGGGTGCGGCGCAATGCCCGAAAAGACTAGAGAGCGCTGACTGGTCATTGCGCTCCTTTCGCTGTTTGAGGGGAACGGCTGTTATTCTATCCCCGTTTGCACGCGTAATGAAACAGTTTGATCTGCTCATTGTCGGCGCGGGGCCGGCCGGCTCGTTTGCCGCCGAACTATTGGCGAGAGGCGGTGCCAGTGTAGCGCTGTTTGACGGCCGTCCGGAAGGGACGCCGAAACCCTGCGGCGGCGGCGTGACCGCGAAAGCTTTGAAAGCGTGGCCGCAGTTGCTCGACGCCGCGGGCCGCACGATAAACGAGCTCGACCTCTTCTCGCCGTCCGGCAAGAAACTACACCTCCAGCTCGACGAGCCTTTCGCCATCTATTCGCGCGTCGTCTTCGACTCCTACTTGCGCGACCGCGCGCGAGACGCGGGCGCACAAATCGTTTCGCAAAAGATCTCCGCGCGCAAAGCAAAGCGACTCGATACAGGTTGGCGGTTGAAAACTGACGACGGCACCGAGTGGACAGGCTCAATGCTGGCCGGCGCCGACGGCGCAAACAGCGCGATCGCGAAGCTGCTGGCAGGACCGTTGCCGCCGTCAGACATGGAAGTCGCTTTCGGTTACCGCGCTCCATTGCCGGCGAACGAAGTTGCGCCGACAGTCGTTGCGTTTCTGCCGCGCTGGGTCGGTTACGCGTGGGCCTTTCCGCGTCCGGATCACATCTCGTTCGGCATCGCGACAACGCAAGATACATTTGAGCATCAACCCCTCGACGATCTGCTCTGGCGGTTCATGATTGGCTACTACCAACAGTGCGACGGAGCGGCGGTGAAGTTCTGGCAGGATGAAAAAGAGACCGCGACAGCGAAGCGAGTGCGCGAACACCTGGACCGTACCGCCGAGCGTTACGCGGCGCGGATTCCCGGACTCAACGCGAAAACCTGGGACAGCAGAAAAGTGTGCGGCGACGGCTGGGCGCTGCTTGGCGACGCGGCCGGTTTCGCCGATCCGGTGACCGGCGAAGGCATTTATTACGCGTTACGATCTGCGGAACTGTTTGCCGAAGCGTATCTGGCGGGGCGTCCGCTGAGTTATGAAGCGAGCTGGCGCGAGGATTTCGGCGCGGACCTGAGCCGCGCGGCACAGATGCGACGCCGCTTTTACGGAAATTTCTGGGGCGCGCCTTTTACGGAGCGAATGATCGAGTTCGCGCGCGGTCATCGCGGAGTGAAGCGCGTGCTTGGAGACCTGGTCGCGGGCGAGCAAGGATACGTTGATTTGAAGAAGAAGCTCGTGAAGAGTGCGTTTCGTCCCGTCTAAAATGATAAAGATCTGTGTTGCACTAGTTCTGTCATTGGTTGCGGCGAATGGGCAGACTGTGAAACAGCCGCGCGACGTTGTCGAAGCGTATCGCGTATGCGCGGAGTTTCAGCGCGTGTTCGCCGACGATCTCGATTTCGATCGCGCCTTCGAGGCGACGTTCACGAAAGATCCTAAACGCCGGCGCGAGATCGCGATCGCCGAAAGCGAATTAGGAGACGTCGATCTCACGCAAGTTGACGACGCGACTCTCCTCAGCGTTTACAAAGACCAGAACCAACTGTTCTTTCTGATGCTGCCGCTAATCGACGCAAAGGATGAGCTGGACAGAGCAATCTTATTCCCAACACAGATCGAGGCAATCTTTGAACGATTGAAATCGAAGGACAACAAAAACTTGTCTGCCTACGCTGAGCAACTGCACCGGGATGTGACTGACTTTCGCGCTCACCTGAACGATCTCGCCGCGAAGTATCCTCGCGTCGCCGAAGGAATACACAAGTACAAGCAGAGCCTGTCAGGAAAACTCGAACCCCCGACGAGCTACGTCGTCAAACCGCTGACGGCGTACAGCAAAGGCAGGGTCTTGGCCTTGAACGAGAAGTACTACCAGATCGAATCTTACGCGGTGATTCGCGAAGGCGCGGAGATGAGGATCATCGGTATTCGCTTCTTCAGCAGACTCTTTTAGCCACAAAGAGGCACAAAACACACAGAAGGGTGGCTTGTGCTTTTTGTAGCTCTAAGGCGCGAGGCGTTTGATCAGCCACGCATCGTCGGAACCACGTTCGTAGAGGATGCGATCGTGCAGCCTTCCCACGCGGCTCTTCCAAAACTCGATCCGAGCCGGACGCAATCGATAACCGCCCCAGTGACCCGGACATTCGATCTCGCGATCGCGGTAGTACTCTTCCAACTCTTTCACTCGTTCTTCAAGTACGTCACGTCCGGTGATCACGCTGCTCTGCGGCGACGCCCACGCTCCAATCTGACTTTCGCGCGGACGCGTTTGAAAATACTCGGCGGACTCCTCCGCAGATGTCCTTTCAACTTTGCCCTCGACGCGGACCTGGCGATCCAGTTCCGGCCAGTAAAAAACGAGCGCTGCGTACGGGTTGCTTTCGAGTTCCTGCCCCTTGGGACTGTGATAGTTGGTGAAGAAGACGAACCCCTCGTCGTCGACTTGCTTCAACAGCACCATGCGCGACGACGGCCGTCCTTCAGGCGTCGCGGTCGCGAGGTTCATCGCTTCGGGCAAAGGCAACTTCGCGGCGATCGCGTCGTTGAACCACTCCTGAAACTGTTTGATGGGATTGCGGTCGACGAGTTTTTCGTCGAGTGTTTGTAAGCTGGTGTCAGTCGTCATTCTTGTTCTTCCGCTGCGTACGGAGCGAGCCTGGTGCGCAACTCGGCGGGTATCGGAACGGTTTCAAACGTGTCCTGATTGACTGCCGCCAGTACGAAGTGCGCCGTCGCGATCAGCTCCTCTTCACGTTTGCGTCGGACTTCGAAATTCAGCCGCATCGACTTGGTTCCGAAGCGTCCGACGAAAACGCTCACTTGCAACAGATCGTCGAGCCGGGCGGCGCGGCGGAAGTCGCATTCGAGATGCACACGCGGCAGCCAGATCTTCAACTCGTCGAACATCACGCCGTATTGTAGACCGACTTCACGAAACAACTCGGTCTCGGCGAACTCGAAGAACCGAATGTACGCGCCGTAAAAAATGATGCGCGCCGCGTCGACGTCGCCCCACCGCACTCGCTCTTCAATGGTGAACTTTTTCTGGGCCGGCATTTAAGTTTTCAAACCGTCGAAAGAAACCCGAGCATAGCGTCGTTGAACTGTTCGGTCTGTTCGAGATTGGAAACGTGTCCGGCGTTCTCGATCACGACCAGCCGCGATCTTTCGATCAGCGAATGCATCTTTTCGCTGTCGGCGACGGGCGTGATCGCGTCTTCGCGTCCGACGAGGATCAACGTGGGAACGATAATGTCGGCGATGAAGTCAGTCTGATCGTCACGCTCAGCCATGCCCTTCAACGCCGCGGCGGCGCCTTCTGGTTTCGTCTTTAACATCATGTCGCGAACGCGTTTCACCAGTTCGGGACGTTTGCTGACTGTGTCCGGCGTCAACAGTTTCGGCAACATCGCGTCGGCGATACCGGCCATGCCTTCGCTAAGCGCCTTCTCCGCCTGTTGAAACCGCGTCTGCTTTCCCTCTTCCGTGTCCGCCTGTGCGCGCGTGTCGGCGAGGACCAGGGCCCGGACGCGCGCGGGAATCTGCCGCGCAAACGCGAGCGCGACGTAACCGCCCATCGACAGGCCGCCGATGATGGCTTGCTCGATCTCGAGATGGTCCATCAACTCGGCGACGTCCTCAGCCATGCGACTCATCGTCGCCGTGCCTTCGGAACTGTCGCTCTCGCCGAAGCCGCGCAGGTCCGGGATGATGACGCGATGCTTCGGGTGCAATGCTTCCGCTTGTTCAGTCCACAACGAACGATTGAACGGATAACCGTGAATCAGCACGACGGCTGGGCCCGCTCCGATGTCCGTGTAAGCCAGGTTAATGTCGTTAATGCGTATTGATGTCATTTACTTTCCGAAGTCTCTTCGCGCGGCTCGCGCGACCACCGAAATCAACTCAGTCACCTCAACCGGCTTGGCGAGGTAGATCTGAAACCCCGACGACAGCGCGCGTTCGCGATCTTCGTCCTTGGCATATGCCGTGATCGCGACGGCCGGAATCGTCTGCCCGCTGTCGCTCTCGAGTGAGCGTACCTTTTCGATCAAACCGTAACCGTCCTCACCCGGCATCGCAATGTCCGACACGAGTACGTCCGGACGGCACCGCTGGATCGCCTGAATTGCTTCACCTGCAGAAGATACCGCAGTCACGGTGGCCTGTCTTCTCACGAGGGCCGTCGTCATCAGTTTTAGCGTGTCGGAATCGTCGTCGACCAGCAGGACATTCACGCCGGAGAGCAGTTGCGGCGGGGTCACGGCGGTGGCTGCTCTTTCGCGTCCATCGCTCGACACGGTGGCAGCAGGCCGAACTCCGGCTTCGAGCACGGGCAACGTGATCGTGAATGTCGCGCCATGCCCTTCGCCGGGACTTTCGGCGTTGATCGTCCCTCCGTGGATCTCGACGAAGTGGCGCGCGATTGCGAGCCCGAGGCCGAGGCCGCCGTGATGGCGCGTCGTCGTGCTGTCGGCCTGACGAAAACGATCGAAGACGTAGGGAAGAAACTCGCGGCTGATGCCCTGCCCTGTGTCGCTTACGGTGATGCGGATCGTGGAACCGAGCCGCGACAGTTTCATGACGACGCGGCCGCCGCTCTGCGTGAATTTCACGGCGTTCGACAACAGGTTCCAGATCACTTGCTGGAGCCTGTTCCCGTCGCCCGACACCATCGCACGTGTCGCTTCGAGTTGCGCGTCGATCCTGATGCCTTTCGCGTCGGCAGTCGGACGTACGACGTTGATCGCGTTCCTGATTACGGGAACAAGGTCGAGCGGATGCAGGTCGAGATAAAGATTGCCGGTGATGATGCGCGACACGTCTAGTATGTCGTCGACGATCTGCGCTTGCGCTTTGGCGTTGCGAGCGATGGTTTCGATTGCCTGATTTCGCACGGTGCCGTCGATGGAGCCGTCTTCGAGCAATCTGGACCAGCCGAGAATGGCGGTGAGGGGCGTGCGCAGCTCGTGTGAAACCGTCGCCAGAAACTCGTCTTTCAAGCGGTTCGAGTCTTCAGCGGCCTGTCGCGCAGTGCGTTCGAGTTTCAACAGACGGACGTTCTCGATGGCGACTGCCGTTAAGTTCCCGGCCATGCTCATCGACGTAACGTGTTCGGGCCGATACACGCCGCGGCTATAACTCTGCACCTCGATCGTTCCGATAATGCGGCCCATGACCGCCATCGGGACGGCCATCGACGACTCCGGCCGCAAACCATTGTCCGGTCCAACGACGACGGTCGGATGTCCGCGCTGCCGCCGCATGTAGTCGTCGGTGATGATCACCTCGCCTGTTCGCACCGCGCGGCTGTTTGGTCCATGCGACGTGACGGGCATCGGCGGCAACTGCGAAACGTCGACTTCGGCGCCATCGCCCCAGCCGTAACACGCGGTGCGAACGTCGCGGACGGGATCGTAAAGTGAGACGAAAAAGCCGTCGCACGGGACGGAGACGTTCGTGAACTCGCGCAGCGCGCGGAAGATCGCGTTCAGTTCGCGAGCGGTCCCCAACGCCTGGGCCAACGCTGAAATTCGTTCCAGCAGTTTTTCATACTCGCGCAGCGCGCGGTGATCGGCTTCGCGCACCGCGTGTTCAGCCTGCTCACGTTCGGCAAGTGTTTTTCGAACAGTCGATTCAGATTCCTTCAGTTCAGCGGCGGCGCGCTCCGCGCTTATGCGCACCAGCACCTGTCCGCGACTCACGGCGAAAAACAGAAGACTGAGCAACGAGCCGATGATCAGCGTGTACTTGCGCAGCGAACTGTTGGATCCCGCTTCGAAAGAAGGCTTCGTGGCGAACGTGATGGTCCAAGGCCGGCCTGCTACTTCTTCGGTGCGGGTTGTAGTGAAGCGAGGTTTATACGTTGCCACGACGTCCGTTGCGGCGTGCAGGAGGCTCTCCGGTTTTGCTTCGGCGCCGTCATAGACTTCGAAGGTCACGTCGTAATTCTTCTGTGTGCTGATCGGCGCGATAAAATCGTCCATGCGATACGGGCTGTAAACAAACCCGACCAGCGCGCTGCGACGTTCAGCGACGTTGGTGATTGGCTTATTCTTCCGATAGACGGGTGCGTAGATAAGGAAGCCTGCCTGGCGGCGGTTGTCCGGATCGTTTTGTTCCTGGATCAGTGAGACGCGGCCCGACGCAGCCGGCGCTCCGCTGTCACGCGCATGCTCCATGGCCTGCCGTCGCGTGGCTTCGGTAAACATGTCAAAGCCCATCGCCAACCTGTTCCGATCATTCTGCGGCTGCAAATAGACGATGGCGTGATATTCGTCGCGCGGGTAATCGGGTGAGACGCGGAAGTCCGGAAAACCGGAGCGCCGCATTTCCGCAACTACAGACGGCAGTTGGCCCCGCGTGAATCGACGCGAGAAGCCGATGCCGTAAATGCCGGGATAGTTTTTCTGCAACTCGATCTGCTGCACGAACCTGTCAAACTCGTCGACCTCGACGGTTTCGCTAGCGGCGAAGAGCCCCGTGCCCGCGCGCAGCAGCGCGACTGAAGTCTGCACTCGCAGTCGAACGTTGTCCTGAATCTCCTGGACCGACTTTTGGAAACGACTCTGGTCCTGGTCGTACGTCAGCTTGGAAAAATAGTAGTAGACGAGGAACGTGAAGCAGATGCCGACCAGCAGAATCAGATAAGGCAAAAAGACGCGCCGCTTGCGCGAGCGGTTAGACTGCCTGCCCTGGGTTCGGTTCGGCATCACTTTTCTGGGCCGTGTTTTCGGGCAACACGGATGGATCGGTTCGTGGGCTTAGCGGACGCGACGAGTCCTTCTGCGCAGAAAATCTATCAGTACGAACTGCGACAAATTTTCCGGGTTTGCGAAGTAAGCTTTGCCGTTGGTCATGGCAGTCATTTGCTTCACAAACTCGACCAGATAGTAGTCGCTGGCCAACATGAAAGTGTTAATCATTATACCGGCTTTCCGGCAGGCCTGTACTTCTTTGAACGTCTCGTACATGACAAGTGGGTCGCCGCCCATGGAATTCTTGTACAGGCGGCGAGTCGGGTGGGGAGTTTTGCCTGTTTCACGGGTCTTCGTCTTCGACCCGAACGTTGGGAAGTCCTGACCGACGAAGCACGCGGTCGGTTTGCCGTCGGTGACCATCACGATCTGCTTCATCTCTTTCCGTTGCGCCTGGAGCAATCGGCGCGAGAGACGCAGGCCTTCAGCGGTGTTGGTATGATATGGACCGACGTGTGTCGTCGCGAGTTTGCCGAGCGGCAACTCTTCGGCGGAATCGTGAAAGAGCACGACCTTCAACGAGTCGCCCGGGTACTGTGTGCGAATGAGGTGTGACATCGCGAGTGCGACTTTCTTCGCCGGCGTGAAGCGGTCTTCGCCGTAGAGAATCATCGAGTGGGAACAGTCGAGCATCACGACTGTTGCGCAGGATGATTGGTAGTCGCACTGATGAACGTGCAGGTCGCCGTATTCGAGATTTAGCGGCACTTGCAAACCTTCGCGTTGGATCGCGGAGAGCAGAGTCGTGTTGACGTCGAGATTGATCGTGTCGCCGAACTCGTAGGGTTTGCTCGCGGCGGCTGCTTCGACGCCGGTTGACAGATAGGAAGTGTCGTGACGGCCGGCTGCGCTTTTCCCGAAACTGCCGAGCAGGTTTCGCAGCGTTTTGTAGCCGAGGAAGTCGAGGCCTTTTTCCGTCACCTCGAAATGGACATTGCGCGGCAGTGGTTCGGAGAGTTCGCCTTGTCCGCCGTTGCGGCGTCGTTCGTCTGTTTGTTGTGGCTGCTGCTGTTCGGAGAGGGTTAGGTAGCCTTCTTCGACGAGGCGCTCGATCAGTTGGTTCAGGAGTTCTTCGAGCAGCGAGCCTTTGTACTTTCCCTGGTTCTCCGCGAGCATCTCCTGGATCTGCTGTTCGGAAACGAGGCCCTTTTCCATGAGCGCTTGGAGCAGCGCGCGGCGTAGTGCGTCGAGTGAGGTGTCGCGAGGGCGGCGTTCGCGTGTCCAGTAATAGTTGTCGTCGTAACCGGAGTCGAGCAGCGCGTCGGCCATGCTGTCCATCAACTCGCCGAGATTAATCCCCGACACGTCGAAGCCTTTGAATTTTGAATAACGAGCGAACTTCATTTGCGATTGTCGATTGCCAAGTGCGTTTCATTGCCGATTGCCAATTGCCAATTGCCGATTTTCGTCTTTGCCATGTACCGCATCTGGCTATTTGCCGTTCTTATTGAACCAAAAGCCAGGAGTTCTTCAAATCGGCAATCGGCAATTGCCAATTGGCAATCAACTGTACTTGCTCGTTTCGGTCAGGTCGTCGTAGATCATGCCGCGACGATCTTTTCGTGCCTTCGTGACCGCGGTGTAACCGCCTTCTTCGTTGCGGCTGATCTTGTTCTGAGCGTACAGCCCTTCGAGGACGAGTTCGCATGCCGCAACGAGCCGGCCGCTGTCGGTGCGCTCAAACTCAAACGGAATCAGCGCCGTCTCCAGCAGATCGGGAACAGCCTCGATCAGTGTGACCAACTCGAACGCAGGCGCGGTATCCGCCAGCAGCAGTTTGTTTCCTTCATCAAACCACTGCACGGTGCGCGCGAAGTCGATGCCAACAAAGTAGCCCTCAAAAATCTCACCCGCCGCCCGCTTGATGAGGTCGCGCGCAATGCGATGCGCGCCGAGTTGCTCACCCTCGTACTCGAGCTCCATCTTTCCCGTCATCGACGGAATCGCCGCGTAAACGTCCGCAATGCGCGGAACGATCGGCTCCTCGTGCGTCAACAAAGATCGCCGTTCAGCATTCGAAACAACCGATTCCATCACCGTGATCGACATTCGCTGCGAAACACCCGAATGCTTATCAACGTGATTATCCTCACGCGCCTCAAACGCAATCTGTTCGACGACTTCGCGAATGAACTCCGGCACCGCAATACGATTTCGATCTTCGAAACGATCCGTCCACGCTTCCTGCCGCGTGATCTCAACTGCGGTCGGGAGCTCTTTCGGATAGTGTGTCGTGATCTCGGATCCGATGCGGTCTTTCAGCGGCGAGATGATCTTTCCACGCGCCGTGTAATCTTCCGGGTTTGCCGAGAACAGGAGCATGACGTCCAGCGGCAGCCGCACGGGATAACCCTTAATCTGCACGTCTCCTTCCTGCATGATATTGAAAAGCGCGACCTGAATCTTTCCCGCCAGATCCGGCAACTCGTTAATCGCGAAAACTCCTCGATTCGCGCGCGGCAACAGACCGTAGTGAATCGTCAGTTCATCACTCAGAAGGTGTCCGCCCTTCGCGGCCTTGATCGGATCGACGTCGCCGATGATGTCGGCGACTGTGACATCGGGCGTTGCGAGTTTTTCGACGAAGCGCGAGTCGCGATCGATCCAGTCGATCGGCGTCATGTCGCCCTGTTGTCCAAGCATTCGACGTCCATACGCAGAGATAGGACGAAACGGATCGTCGTTGACTTCAGAGCCGGCGATGATCGGCACGTGCTCGTCGAGCAACTCGGTTATCTGCCGGATAATGCGACTTTTCGCTTGTCCGCGGAGACCGAGCAGGATGATGTTGTGGCGCGACAGGATGGCGTTGACGAGCTGTGGGATCACCGTGTCGTCGTAACCAACAATGCCGGGAAACAGCTTCTGACCGGATCGAAGTTTTCGAATCAGGTTCAGGCGCAGTTCGTCTTTTACCGAGAGGGTTTGATACCTGCTCGCTTTTAGCTCGCGAAGAGTTCTTGGGTAATCCATATGAATATGAAGATTCTAACCAACCTTGCCCTCTTCGCGCAGCTTCTGAAGGTGCGCCAGGACAGATCTTTCCGCCATCGCATGAGCCTTGGGCGACACGTCCGTGTAAACCTCAGCCACAATTTGTTTTGGATCCGTGATTCCGTTCTGCACAGCGGTCAGGATGTTTCGTTCACGCTCTAAACGGTGAGCGATGTATTCGTCGATCTTTTGATATGGCGTCGCGACCGCCGGCCCGTGCCCGCCAAATAACACGGACAGGCCGTCTAGCGAACGCATGCGCTGAAGCGAATTCAAGTAGTCGCGCATGTTTCCGTCCGAGGGATCGATCAGGACGGATCCAAAACCGACGATGTTGTCGCCAGTGATTAGCGCGCCGCGATCTTTGTCGTAAAAACAAAGGTGTCCACGCGTGTGACCTGGCGTGTGTAGCGCCTGCAAGCGAAGCGGCGGCTCGCCGTCGAGTGTGATGATCTCCTCGTCTTCGATGAAACGATCGACGTGAATGTCGCGGAGCGCGGTGGCGGTTTCGCGATGAGCCGCGACGGGAACGTTCCCGCCGAGATGAGCTTTCAACACGTTCACGCCGGCGACGTGATCCGGATGATGGTGCGTTAGAACGATCTCGCGCACCTGCCGGCCGGCGTCGATCATCTCGTCAACGCACTCCGCCAGCGCCTGTTGCTCGTCTTCATACGGCGAGCCGGGATCGAAGATCAGCATCTCTTTCGCGGTGTGGACGATGTAGCAGCACGTGTGCGTTGCGGGCGGGCGCGTCGGCGTGCGGACCGGAAAGCAGATGTAGTTCGGACGAAACGTGATCTGCCGTTCAGGGACACCCTGCGCCTGCTCGATCGACAAAAAACGATCGACGAGATCGGGAGTCATTCCCGCAGCCAGCGTTCGTAACGCGTGCAACGTCGGCGGGACCGCGACGACTTCGTCATTCAACCAGCGTCCGTAAGCGTCGCACGCCGGCAGCCATTCACCGCCTGACAGCTCACCGGCGATGACATGCGGCTCCTGTTTTGCGGGACAGTTGACGAGGAAGAACCAGGTGTCGAAGCGACGCGCGTTGAACGGCGGTGTGACCCAACGGCCGGCAAACGTGAAGTCGTTCGCGTCGAGATGAAGATTGTAGTGGTCCAACAGCGCGGGCCACGTCATGCGCCCGGATTCGAGATCGTCGAGCAGGGACGCGCGTTGACCTTTGGTGAGCGTGTCGCCACCGCGCGCGGCGAGCACGCCGAGCTCTTCGAAAAGCTCACGCGCGGCGCCGCTGATCATCGCGGCAGTCTCCGGATTCGGCGCGTTACGGACGTCGACTGACGCGTCTTCGGCGTCGATCTGTCCGCCGGGAAACGCGTGAAATCCGCCGAGAAACGCTAGCTTATCGCTGCGTCTGACCCAGAACACTTCCGGATTGTTGGGATCGGTATTCTGCCGGAGAAGAATCACCGCGGCCGCGTCTTTCGGCACAGCGCCGGTTGTCATTCGTTCCATTCCTAACTAGCGCTTTTCACTAACGTTCCGCTTATTCACGATTCTCCCGCAAGTGAGAGACTCGTGCGAAAGGATTTTGGAAATTCCTTTTCACGACCAGCGGAAACGCTCGCCATCACCCGGGCCCCATGGCACGCCGCGCATGTGATAACCGCCTTCTTCCCAGTAGCCCGCTTGATCTTCTTCGAGGAAGCGGACGCCTTTCACCCACTTCGCCGACTTCCACGCGTAAAGCTGCGGAATGATCAAACGCACCGGCCCGCCATGTTCGGGCGGGATCGGCTGTCCGTCGTGCGACCAGGCGAAGAGTGAATCTTCTTTCAGGAAATATTCCATCGGAACGTTTGTGGTCCAACCGTAGTCGTAAGCCAGCGCGAGCACGAACTTCGCATTCGATTTGACGCCGGCCAGCCTCGCGATTTCGCGCGTCGAAACGCCGCTCCACACGTTGTCGAGCCTGGACCAGCGCGTCACGCAATGAAAGTCGGCGTAAACGCGAACAGCCGGAAGTTGCATGAACTCGTCGAGCGTCCACTTCAACCTGTTCTCTGCCAAACCTTCGATTTCAAACGACCACGTCGCGAGATCGATCTTCGGCGTTCCATGCGCGTCGAGCACGGGCCACTTCTTCGTCCGCGACTGCCCGGGCGGCAACCGCTTCTCGCGCCGCGTATCCGGACTGATGATGATCTCCGGATCCTCAATCGCGTCCGCCGGCCGCGGATCGACGGTCTGATACTTAGGATCAACAAAAAGATTGTCGAGAAAACTCATTTCTTCCCTTGCTTCTCTGCGAGCGCAATCAACTCTTCCGGCATCCATTTGCCGACGCCCTTCGCCACCGCGTCTGCGATACCGACGCTTCTGTCGTGCCAGTCGTCATGGGTGCCTTCCGCCCCGCGCGCGCGTTCGTAGTTTTCCGTCTGTTCGAGACTGAGCAGGATGCCGCCGACAATCTCGTTCCAGTCATTGAACTGAATTCCGCGTCGCACGAGCGGCAAACCGGCGGTCCAATCCTCTTCCGGCGCGCGATCGTCCTGCTCCGGTATCGTCAAATTGTGCAACGACGGCAACGAACCACCCGAAAACTCCTTCACCAACGCCGCGCTCAGTTGTTTGTACGACCAGTCCGAATGCTCTTTGCGCAAGGCCTGCGCACGCCGAAAAATGTCGGCCACCGTGGGCTGCTGACTCATCTCAAACTACCTTTCTTCCACGCCAAGAACGCAAATACGAACAAGAGGATTGTAATCCCTGCCGACAGCAGACAGAACTGGCAGAACGCGTGAATGACAAAAGCCTGCAAGTAGATCAGCCACCAGCTGACCAGCAACATCAAGGTCGTCAACGGCGTCAGCAGTTTGCCCGCGATTCCATATCCAAAGATCGCCAGCGTTGCCAGGCTGAAAGCCGTGAAATATGCCGCCGCGCCAACCGCCGCCAGCGGAATCCCTGCAACGACGGCGTACGAACTGCTGAGCACTTCCGAACAACCCGAGACGAGAGTACACCGCACGGTCTGCCCGGTGACGTGCTCAACTGTCAGATAAAGCGCGTCGGCCAGACCGATCAGCGACAGCAATGCGATGACGACATATAGAATTCTGGCGCGGTTCACTTACTTTGACCCGCAGCACGCAATTCGTTCTGAATCAGCACGCGCAGCTTGTCCGCCGGCAACTGCTCGAACGGCACTTCACGGCCGTTGATGAAAACAGTAGGCGTGCTGTTCACGCCCAGCGAGTGGCCGCGCTTGCCGTCGAGAAAGATGCGCTGCTCGACGCGATCGCTCTCGACGTCGTGCTTGTATCGTTCGACGTCCAGTCCGATTTGTTTCGCGTAGCCTTCGAAGATCGGCCGCACGTCAAACGCGCCTTTCCAGGTGCCCTGGTTTTCGAACAGCAGACCGTGCATCTCCCAGAACTTGCCCTGCATTCCGGCTGCTTCAGCCGCCGAAGCTGCCGCGAGCGCGTGCGGGTGGTTCGGAACGAGCGGAAACTCGCGAAACGTCACCTGCAATTTGTCGCCGAACTCCTGCTCCATCTGCTTGAGTATCGGGTGGAACATGCCACACGGCGGACACTCAAAATCGCCAAACTCCTCGATGCGTACGGGCGCATTCGCCGGTCCGAGCGTGTGCGGAGGTTCTGCTCCCGGAACGCCTGTGCGCGCGGCGACGGGCGTCGGGTTCGCTTGCGAACCCGGCGACGCCGGCGATGGATTCTGCACGGTTGGCGAAGGGGACGGCTGCGAACGCGTCATGTACCAGGCACTGCCCAACGCAACGCCGAGGACGGCGAGAATGATGATGAACGGTAGTATTCGTTTCATGTGATTAGCAGGTTGTTAAACCGCGGCTGCGAGAGTTGCCGCGAGCGAGCGGAAGATGTCGCGCCCGTCGCTCGATCCGAGCAGGTCTTCGCAGGCGCGCTCCGGATGCGGCATCAGGCCGAGCACATTGCGTTCGCGGTTGCAGATGCCGGCGATGTTTTCGCGCGAACCGTTTGGATTGGCGGCGTCGGTGATTTCGCCGTTGGCGTCGCAGTAGCGAAAAACGATGCGGTCTTCCCTTTTGAGCTCGTCGAGCGTCTGGTCATCGCAGACGTAGTTTCCTTCCGCGTGCGCGATCGGAATCCGAAGCACGGCGCCTTTCCGGATTTCATTTGTAAAAGGGCTGTCCGACGTCTCGACGCGAACGTAAATGTGGTCGCAGATGAAGTGGAGATCGCGGTTGCGAATCAGCGCGCCCGGCAGCAGTCCGGCCTCGCAAAGGATCTGAAAACCATTGCAGATTCCGAGTACAAAGCGGCCGCTTTCGGCGAATTTCCTGACGGAGTTCATCACGGGAGAAAAGCGGGCGAGCGCGCCGGCGCGCAGGTAGTCGCCGTAGGAGAAACCTCCCGGAATAATGACCGCGTCGTACGTGCTGAGATCGGTTTCGCGGTGCCATATGAAGTCGACCGGCTGGCCGACGTGTTTGGAAATCACGTGGTAGGCGTCGTGATCGCAGTTGGATCCCGGAAAAACTATAACGCCGAACTTCAAGCTTCTATCTCCACTCGGTAATCTTCGATGATTGGGTTGGACAGGACTTCGCGCGCCATCTTTTCCACGGATTCGCGCGCCTGTTGGTTGTCAAGGCCGTCAGCGAGCGCGATCTCGAAGTACTTACCCTGGCGCACGTCCGAAATCCCGGTGAATCCGAGCAGTTCGACGGAGTGCTGGATGGCTTTACCCTGCGGGTCGAGCACGCCGGATTTCAGGTTTACGTAGACTTTTGCTTTCATGTCTGTGTTAATATCTTTCGCCCAGCTCGCTATTAAAACTTGCCTTTGGTTCCACTAGGAGAAACTTATAATGCAAAACCCGCCGCCCGTTCAAATGACGCAAATGCCGAAATCGAGTACCGGGCTTGATGAGAACATCGCAGCAGTATTGGCGTATGTGTTCAACTGGGTTTCGGGACTGGTGTTTTTCCTGATTGAAAAGGATAGCCGTCTCGTGCGCTTTCACGCGATGCAGTCGCTGATACTGTCGGTCGTGTTTTTTGTCGGCATGATCGCGCTTTACATCATCTGGTTCGTGCTGGCGATTATTGTGAGCCAGATTTCGGGACTGCTGGGCACGTTGGTGGGCCTCGTCGTAGGCCTCGTGATCTTCGTTGTTTTCATCGGCTGCGTGATTGGATGGATTCTCGGGATGATCAAAGCTTACCAGGGGCAGTATTTCAAGCTGCCGGTGATCGGTAACTTCGCCGAGAAGTTTTCCGCCAAGTAGTTTTGAAATTTCCTTATTGCTCAAACACTCGCTGGAAGATCGAATCGACGTTGCGCAGGTAGTGGTCTAACGAGAAGATTCGACCGATCTCTTCCGCGGATAGTTGCGATTGGATCTCGTCGTCGGCTTTGACGAGCGTCTGGAAGTCCCGGTCTTCATCCCAAACTCGCATCGCATTACGCTGCACCCACTCATACGCGGTCTCGCGTGAGACGCCTTTGTTCGTCAGCGCCAACAGCAACTGCCCACTGAATATCAACCCTTTCGTCGCTTTCAAATTCTCGAGCATCCGCTCGGGATAGACGACAAGCCCATCCATCAACCCGATCGCTTTTTGCAGGATGTAGTCGAGCCCAATGCTGGAATCCGGCAGCACGACGCGTTCGGCCGACGAGTGCGAGATGTCTCGTTCATGCCACAGCGCGACATTCTCCAGCCCGACGATGCTATTCGCGCGAACGACTCGCGCAATCCCGCAGATGCGCTCCGAAATGATCGGATTGCGTTTGTGCGGCATCGCACTCGAACCCTTCTGCCCTTTCGCGAACTTCTCCTGCGCCTCGCGCACTTCGGTCCGTTGCCAGTGACGAACGTTCAGCGCCATCTTATCGAGCGTCGACGCGATGATCGCGAGCGTCGTCAAGTACTCGGCGTAAACATCGCGCTGAATCACCTGCGTTGAAACAGGCGCCGCTTTCAACCCCAGCCGCGCGCAGACAGCTTCTTCAACCGACGGATCGAGATGCGCAAACGCACCAACGGCGCCGCTGATCTTCCCAACCGCAACCGCATCCTTCGCTCGCCTCAGCCGTTTGCGATTGCGTCGCATCTCGTCAAACCAAAGAGCGAACGTCAAACCAAACGACGTCGGCTCGGCGTGAATACCGTGAGTCCTTCCGACCTGCGGCGTGTTCTTAAACTCGAACGCGCGCCGTTGCAGTACCTGGATCAACTGATCGATTTTCGCGAGCAGTATGTCCGACGCATCGCGGAGCAGCAGCGCGTTCGCAGTGTCGACGACATCAGACGACGTCAACCCGTAGTGAACGAACCGCGACGCTTCGCCGATCGACTCCGCCAGGTTCGTCGTGAAAGCAATCACGTCGTGATTCGTCGTTTTCTCGATCTCGTTGATGCGATCGACTGAGAAGCGCGCGCGCGCTTTGATCTGCTCGAGCGCGTCGCGCGGGATGACGCCGTTTTCAGCGTGGACTTCGCAGACGGCGATCTCGACGTCGAGCCATTTCTGAAACTTGTTTTGCTCCGACCAGAGCGCGCCCATTTCGGGCAGTGTGTAGCGATCAATCATTTCAAGTCCGTTGAATTAACAAGATAGCGAGCGAGCAGCCAGCGGCCGTTCTCTTCGATCAGCGTAAAAGTCTCCATGCCCGAGCCGCGTTCGAACCGCGTTTCATAACTGAGTATAAACACGTGTCCCTTCAACTGCCCGCCGGAGTTCTGTTGCTCGGCAGCGGAGTGCAGAGAACGGCTTTCAACTTTGCCGAGTTTAGAGTGTAACGTTTTGAAGACTTCGTTGGATTGTTCGAGCGTGACGTCTCGTTTCCAGAGGTCCGACGACTCGAGATAGATCTGATCGTACCGCTCCTGATCGAGGTTGCTGCCGATGTTTGCCACGACTTCCTCGACTTCCGCCGGCACACGCTGGCGTTGATTGTTTACTCCGCAGGCAAACGCCGTCGCCGCCAGCAGCAAAACAATCGCGACCAGCCCTCTCATACTTCGATCCACGGCGTCGGCTCTTTCGGATAGGAAAGGCAGATCTCGGTGGAGTCGGCGTTGTAAAAGAGCGGCGCTTTTTCCTGGAGCGCGACTTCGGCGTTGATTTTCGCCAGATACGGATTGTTCGCGCGCTGCGACAGGTGGGCCAGCACGATGTACTTCGCGCAGCCGTCGAACCCGTGCTTGATCCAATCGGCCAGATCCTCGTTCGACAGATGGCCAAGCCGCGAGAGGATGCGTTGCTTCAACTCCCACGGATACGCGTCACAGGCCTTCAACATGTCTCGACTGTGATTGGATTCGATCACGATCGCGGCACAGCCGCGCAGGCGTTCGGAGACGAGCGTCGTGATGTGTCCGAAGTCCATCACGGTCGCGATCTTCACGCCGTGGTGAGTTGCAGTGAAACCGAAGTTGTCGACTGCGTCGTGCGGAATCGTGAACGGATGGAAGTCGATCTCGCCGATCCGAAAATCTTTACTCGACTCGATCTGTTCGATTCGATCGCGTAGCGCGTCGGCGCGCCGGCGCGGTTCGTCGTTGCTGACGTTGAATCGTTCGCTGACGTAAGCGTCGAGTGTTTGCGCTGAAATGTAGACGGGACAATCGACGGAGCCGAGCAGGACGCGGAGCCCGCCGGCGTGATCACCGTGTTCGTGTGTGACGAGTACGCCGTCGAGGCGTTGCGCGTCTTCGCCGACGAGAGCGAGGCGGCGCGCGATCTCTTTCGCGCTTAGACCGGCATCAACGAGTACGCGTGTATTGCCTGCAACGATCAGGACCGCATTGCCAGTCGATCCGCTGCCGAGAACGGTAAGTTTCATTAGCCACAAAAAGGCACAAGAAAGTGAAAACTAAAAGAGCGCCGCAACTATATCAAAGCTTGTGTGCCTTTTGTGTCTTTTGTGCCTTTTCGTGGTTAGATGGCGAGGCGAGAGCGATCCACTTTGAATCCGTTGAGGTTTCCGAGCGCCCCGAGTGCGACTGTTTCCGACTTGAAGTAGGTTTGCGCGATCTCCTGAAGTTGTTCCACCGTGATCGCGCGAATCTTCGCGATCACTTCGTCAGGCGAAATCCGGCGGCCGTGAATGATCTCTTGTCGCGCCAGAGTCGCGGCGCGTGCGCTCGACGATTCAAGCCCGAGCAGGATCGACGAGATCGCCTGGTCCTTTGCGATGCGCAGCTCTTCCTGTGAAACAGGATTGCGGACCACCTCGCGCAACTCCGTCAACGAGAGCTCGAGCACTTCGTCGAGTTGCTCCGGAGATGTGCCGGCGTAGACGTTGAAAACTCCGACGTCCGAAAATGCGCTGCCTGCCGCGCCGACCGAATAAGCCAGTCCGCGTTCCTCGCGCACCTTCTGCCAGAGACGACTGGACGTGCCGCCGCCAATCACCGACGCCAGCAGACTCGCCGCGTAACGATCGTCGGAGAGCGCGTCCGGCCACGGTGTGGCGAGCACGAGATGCGCTTGTTCGAGTTCGTTCTTCTGTTCGATCAGTATCGGCGCAGCGGGGCGTGGCTTCGATCCGTCAAGCGTCAGCGGCCGAGTCGCGGCGCCGCCTTCGCAGCCGTCGAATGCCGTGCCGACCAGTTCAAGCAGACGTTTATGCTCGACGTTGCCGGCCGCGGCAATCACGAGGTTGCTGTACGAAAACTCGCGCGCGTGAAAGGCGACGGTCGTTTTATGATCGAAAGTCGGGACTGTTTCTTTCGTGCCTTCGATCGGGCGTCCCAGGGGCTGGTTGGGGAAGTAAGCGGCGTTGAAGAGCTCGCCCAGCAACTCGTCGGGCGTGTCTTCGACCATTTTCATTTCTTCGAGGATGACTCTTTGCTCTCGATCGAGGTCTTCCTGCTCGAAACGCGGGTGCGCGACGAGGTCGGCGAGCAAATCTATCGCCTGCGGCAGCGCGACGTCCGCAACCTTCGTGGTAAAACCCGTCATCTCATGAGTCGTATAGGCGTCGAGGTGCCCCCCAAGCCGGTCGGTTTCGACCGCGATATCCCGAGCGGTACGCCGTTGAGTGCCCTTAAATACCGCATGTTCGATAAAGTGACAGATGCCGTTGAGGTCCGGGCCTTCGTGGCGTGAGCCCCGGCGGACCCAGATTCCGGCAGTCACCGATCGCAGTCCGGGCATATGTTCGGTCAGGACAACGATCCCGTTCGGGAGTTTTGTAGATTGCACTTCGTCTATCATCTGTTGGAAACCAAACAGTGCTTATAAGGGCGCCGTGGGTGATTGGGGTGAGGAATCCTAGCACGATGGCGGCGGAAGCGGTAGCGCCCGGCGGATGCCCCCGCAGACGCCGTAAAAAAGGCCGTAATTCGGGCGTTTTTCGTCGTTAGTTACTTGACACGCATCTTACCGTGACAGAAAATGCTCGGCTGTCGGTGCTCCCCGTTGTCGCTTCCCAGGGACTCTGGTCGCGGAGGTCTAAGCAAATGAAAAAAGCGTTGAGTCTTGCTTTCTCCTGGTTCGTACTCGTGTCGTTGATGGCAGGCGTGGCGCAGTCCGCGCCCGCGGGCCGATCGCTCGCTACCATCACCGGCACCGTGAGAGACAACAAGGGGAACCCGCTGGCGGGCGCGCTCGTGTCGTTGCTCCGCGAAGGCGCGAAGCAGGTTGCGAAGGAAGCACGCACCGACGACAAAGGAAACTTCATCGCCAAGGTCCTGCCCGGTCGCTACGGAATCAGGGCCATCGCTACCGGGTTCAGCGAAGTCGTCTTCTCGTCCGTTGAAGTCAGGGCCTCGCAGGAACTGGTCTATCGCTTCAATCTCGAACCTGTTGGATACGGAAACACGTTGCCCGAACGTCGCCGCGATCGCGACGACGTGAAGTGGGTCCTCCGTAACTCGCAGACGAAACGTTCGATATTCCAGGTTGACCAGGGTGAAGACCCGACTATCGCAGCCGTAACCGGCGCCAACGATCAGACCGCCGCAGACGATTCGCAGATGGAGACCGCGCCCACCGGTCCGGCAGAATCCCGCGAATCGAGAGTAAGACCACACGGTGTTTTAGAGACGTACTTCGCCGGCAACACATTCGCTCCTTCGTACACGGGAGTGAATTTCGCAATTGCAACTCCAGTCTCAGATCACGTCGAACTAATCTTCTCAGGCCAGACCGGAACGGGCGACGCGCCTGAACGCGTCGAAGCGACGACGCGCATTCGCGCCGGCAATCGTCATCGCGTCGGCGTCACTGCTTCCGGATTGCGTTTTGAAAGTCCCGTCTGGACCAGCCGCGTCAACGATCGGAACGAGGTGCGCGGACAAATTTCGCTTCGCGCCGTCGACGAGTGGATCGTGCGCGACGGAATCGTGATCGTGCTGGGCCTCGACTACTCGCGTTTCATCGGCGCAGGCGGTGCGCACGCGTTCACGCCGCGTTTCGGTGTTCAGTACGACGTCAACGCGCGCACGCGAGTGAAGGCTGCGTTCGCGTCCGGTGGTGAAGAAGACGGAATCCAAAGCGTCGCGACGTTCGAAGACGAACAAGTTGTTTTCAGAAACAATGCGAACGCGTTTCGTCCGATCGCGTTTGTCGATGGCGAGGCGGTGCTCGAGCGCAGCCATCGGCTCGAGTTCGGCATCGAGCGCGTGCTCGATAACAATTCCAACGTCGAAGCGACCGCTTTCTTCGACACGACGACGGGCCGCGGCGTCGGGCTGTTGAGTTTTCCAGCCACGGCATTCTCCGGCAGCAGCGGCGACGCGTTTATGCGCGTCGCGAATCAGCAGGGTTCTTCACGCGGAATACGCCTCGTTTACACGCGCCGCTTGAATCGCGTTTGGACCGCCTCGGCAGGGTACGCGTTTGGACGCGGACAGCAGTTGTCATCGTCCGGTTTCTCAACGCCGGCTGAACTGTTCGAAAACGGCTTTTTCCAAACCGGCGCGCTGCAACTCGCCGCCGGGTTCGACACCGGAACGCGTGTGCGAACGATCCTTCGCTTCTCGCCTGAAGCGACTGTGTTTGCGATCGATCCTTTCGCGGGCCGGCTCGGTGTTTACGATCCGTCGTTGAGCATCCAGGTGACGCAGGACCTTCCGACCTTCGGTTTGCCGGTGCGAGCGGAAGCGATTCTCGACGCGCGCAATCTCCTGGACGCTCAGGTCAGTTCGGAAAACGGTGACGTGTTCACACTCGTCGGTAACAATCGGCGGTCTGTTCGCGGCGGAATCTCAGTCAGGTTCTAGCCGCGCTCGAGTAGCGCTCGATAAGTGAGCGGTCCGCCCAAACTCGCTCCCCTAATCACGCTCCTAATCGAGTCGCTCAGGATCTGGGCCCTTCCAAATTCTCGGAAAATTCCGAAAAGTTGGATGGCTCTACATGATCCTGGTTAATCACAGAAGCCAATCGTCCACGGGAAAGACAGGGAACATTCCTTGCCTAAATCTGTGGGATCTACCGATTCCAGGGAGTTGGGGAGAAAGTCGGGAAGTCAGTGAAGGGTTCGGTACTCACAACTAAGACATGGTTCCTGCTCATCGGCGCAGCGCTTTTGATCAGCGCCGGTGTCCTCAACTTCCGCGAAAGGGCCCAACATCGAGACGTGCCGTGGGACGGTGTCGAATGGGTCGACACGTCCGAAGGAATCATCGCCAAGACCATCGAACCGAACTCGGCGGGCCAACGAGCGTGGCTGTTGCCCGGCGATAGACTGATAGGCGTCAACTTCGACGGCAGGAGCAAGCCCGAAGAAGTCATCCGCGCGCGCGACGTGCAGATCTATCTCGAGCAGGCGGGCGTCGGCGGACAGTTGCACTACCTGATGCAGCGTCCTTCTTATCCGCCGGAGACGCGCGAGTACTGGGCCGACCTGGACAACATCGGCACGGTCCACAAGTGGACCCCGCGAGTTCTCTACATCAACCTCATCGGTCTGATCTATCTGTTCGTCGGGTTCTTCGTGCTCTTCAAACAGGGCGGGCGCGCGCCGTTCGTGCTCCACTTCGCAACCTTCTGTTTGTGCGCTTTCGTCTTCCATTTCTACACGCCGATCGGTTCTTACCGCGACCTGGACCTGGCGATCGCGTTCCTGGACACCGTCGCTCTGATCTTCTTCGCGCCGACGTTTCTGCACTTCTGCGCCCTTTACCCGACACGGCAACAACTGTTTCCGACTCGCAGGTGGCGGGCGGTCGTGCTGTACATTCCGGCGTTCCTGTTGCTCATCTTCGCGATCGTTGTTTTCCTCCGCGACGAAATGGCGAAGGTCGTTGGGAGCGTGAAGAACATTCCGGTGACGGAAACCGGCGTCGGCCTCTTTTACTGGCTTCTGATCGCACACCTGGTGGTGGCGCTGATCGCCGGCGCGGCAATGTTGCTGCGGACGCTGGTCGCAGCGAAGAGTACGGTCGTTCGACAGCAAGTGAAATGGGTCGTTTGGGGAACGGTGCTCGCGATCACGCCGTTCATACTGCTTTACGCCGTTTACTACCTGTTCGGCGCGCCGACTGATCGCTGGTTGACCGACGTTGCGATCCTGCCGCTCGCGATCATTCCGTTCGCTTTCGGTTATTCAGTACTTCGTTATCGCTTGATGGACGTCGAGCTGGTCGTCCGGCGCGTGTTTGTTTACGCGTTAACGACGCTTGCGATTGCTCTGCTGATTGGTGGCGTTGTTTACACCGCGGGGCTTTACGCTTTCGGTTCCGATCAGCCGTTCAGTTCGGGCGAGATCACGTTGCGTGTCGTCATCGCCGTGCTCGCGATGGCGGCGATCGTGATGGTTGCTGCGCCGGTCAAGCACTTCCTGCAGGAACAAGTCGATCGGCTTTTCTACGGCGAGCGTTACGACCTCCGAAACAGTTTGCTCGACTTCGGACGTACGCTGTCGGCAACGACGGCGCTTGAGCCGCTGCTCGATTCGTTGGTCAGCCGTCTTCAGGAAGTTATGAACGTCGGCCGCGTTGCGATCTTCGTCGAAGACAAATACTCGCCATCGGGTTACGTCGTCGCGCGCGCTGAAGGGCTGTCGATTCCGGTTGCCGTGCCGTCCGATTTCCGCGACATGATTCGCGTGCGCTCCGCCGAGACAGGCGTTGTGCGTGCCGACGATCTCGATTTCACGGAAGACGCGGCGGGTTCCGTCAGACGTTCGCTGCACTACTTCGTGCCTTGCGTCGTTCGCGGACGGATGGTGGCGGTCATTGGCCTCGGACGTTCGGTGGACGGTGCGCTGCTTTCGTCCGAAGACGTCGAGATTCTGCGAACAGTGTCAGGTTACGTCGCGGTCGCGATTGAGAACAGCCTGCTTTACAAAGATCAGCAGGAACGCGCCTCCGAGTTGAAGATGCTGAAGGAGTTCAACGAATCGATCATCGAGTCTATCAACGTTGGATTGTTGGCGGTCGACCTCGACGGACGCGTGACGCGTTTGAACTCGGCGCTCGAACACATCCTCGATCTTCGTCGTGACGCCGCTATCGGCAAGCTCGTTGAAGAACTCTTCTCCGAAGACTTCGCCGATACATTGCGCCAGGTCTTAGGTAAAGACGGATGGCGCCTGCGCGAGATCCGCAACATCTACAAGCTCCACACCGCAACGCTCGGCAGCCGTTCGCTCGTGCTGAACATCGCGCTGGCGCCGTTGCAGGATGGACAAGGCCAGACCGGCGCGCTCGTCGTTCTCGAAGACGTCACCACGCGCATCAGTCTCGAAGAGCAGTTGCAGCAACGCGAGAAACTGTCATCAATTGGTCTGCTCGCCGCGGGCGTGGCGCACGAGGTCAACACGCCGCTGACCGGCGTCTCGTCGTACACGCAGATGCTGCTCGGCATGCTGAATGAGACCGATCCGAAGCACGCGCTGTTACAGAAGGTGCGGACGCAGGCGGAACGCGCAACGAACATCGTCAACAACCTGCTCAACTTCTCGCGCACCGGCAGCGCGACTGAGTTCGCCGAAATCGACATCGCACGCGTGCTCGACGACACGCTGCAATTGCTCGAACCGCAACTGCGCCGCAACCAGATCGAGATCGTTCGCTCGTACGCCAAAGACGCTCCGGAAGCTTACGGCAACGCCGGCAAACTACAGCAGGTCTTCACCAACCTGATCCTCAACGCCCGCGACGCCATACCCGACGGCGGCCGCATCACCGTCGCCACGAGCACATCCGACGACGGATCGCCGACGGTCGAGATCTCCGACACCGGCATCGGCATCGCGCCCGAGAACGTCGCCAAGATTTACGATCCGTTCTACACGACGAAAGGTGTGGGCCAGGGCACCGGACTCGGTCTCGCCGTTTCCTACGGCATCGTCCAGGAGCACGCCGGTCACATCAACGTCGAGAGCACGCCCGGCCGCGGCACCACGTTCCGCATCACCTTACCGAGCGCCCGCGTCCGCGCCCGCCTTCAGGCCGTCGGCGACTAACTGATTTACCATCCGGCTAATTTACAATCCGGTCAAACTACAATCCGTGTTTGAATGTAGACGGGCGCGTAGCTAAACTAGCGCGTCTCGCTATTGTTATGTTGATGAAGACTGAAAGACGAAATTCGAGGAAGGGCTCGGTCCTCGTCGTCGACGACGAGGAGATCATGCGGGAAGTGCTTGAGACGCTTCTCACCGCCGAAGGCTACCGCGTGGACCTCGCGAAGACGGGAGAAGAAGGGCTGGAAGCTTACGGCCGCCGCGCTTTTGACGTCGTGTTGCTCGACGTGTCGATGCCGGGCATCGGCGGTTTGCGGGCGCTCGAAGAGTTTTTGAAGATGGACCCGGAAGCCGTGATTGTCATGATCACTGCGTACGCGACGTTCGACACCGCCATCGCCGCTTGGGAACGAGGCGCGTTCGGCTGCATTAGAAAACCGTTTCAGAACGAACAGATCACGGCGACTATTCAGGCTGGAATCAAGCGACGTCGCAAGGAAGAAGAGCGGCGCGTGCTGCGGCGCGCGATGAGCAAGGCAGTCGATCGCGGCGAGATCATCGGCCGGTCGGACGTGATGCAGGAGGTTTTCCGGCTCGTCGAGCAGGTGGCGCCGGCGCGGTCGACGGTGCTGATCACGGGTGAGAGCGGGACCGGTAAGGAGTTGATCGCGAAAGCGATTCACGAGGCGAGTACGCGTGCCGGACGCCCGTTTGTGACGGTCAACAGTTCGAACATTCCGTCGGAGCTGTTGGAATCGGAGTTATTTGGTCACACGCGCGGTGCTTTCACGGGCGCGGTCGCAGCGAAGAAAGGCTTGTTTGAAGTTGCCGACGGCGGATCGATTTTCCTGGACGAGATTGGCGACATTCCGCCGGAAACGCAGGTTCGTCTGTTGCGCGTGATTCAGGAGCGTGAGTTCACGCCGTTGGGCGACACGGCGCCGCGTCGCGTTGACGTACGGATCATCGCGGCGACGAACATCGATCTGAAAGAAGCCGTGCGGCAGGGAAGTTTCCGCGAAGATTTGTACTACCGGCTGGCAGTGGTGCCCATCGAGTTGCCGCCGTTGCGCGATCGCCGTGAAGACATTCTGCCGCTGGCGCAGCACTTCATTCAGAAGTACAACGACGAGAACGGACGCAACGTGTCGGAGCAACTGGCGCCGGAAGTGCTGGCGTTGATGGAACAATACTCGTGGCCGGGCAACGTACGCGAGTTGGAAAACTCGATCGAGCGCGCCGTCGTGATCGCGCCGGGCGAAGAGATCACGAAGGAGTGTTTGCGAGCGGAGATCAGCGATCCGAAGTCCGTCACTTCCGGGCATCACGACGGCGCAAGCAATCTCGCCGTCGGCGACATCGGACGAGGCATCAACTTCTACGAAGAAGTACGCCGGTTTGAGATAGACTTAATCAGACGAGCGTTGGAGCAGACCGGCGGTCACCAGTCGCGCGCCGCGCGTTTGCTCGGGATGAACGCAACGACCCTCAACTCGAAGATCAAAACTTACAACATCAACCTGAGACCGTAATGAAGCGACGCGAACTCGACGGTTGTCCGATTACCGGGGCGCTCCAGATGCTCGGCGATAAGTGGACGATGCTCGTCGTGCGCGAGTTGGTGTCTGGTCCAAAGCGGACGATGGAGTTGCTGAACAGCTTGTTTCCGATCAGCAGCCGCACGCTCGTCGGACGGTTGCGCGATATGGAGAATGACAACTTCGTCGAGCGCACGGATTTTGGCGGGAACCCGCCGCATATTGAGTATTCGTTGACCGACCGCGGGCGGCTGTTGTTGCCGCTGCTGGAGTCGCTGCGTCAACTTGGTCTGTCGTTGGGGTGTAATGATTGTGAGGATCGTCGCGAACGGCTCGGCGCCTACTGCGAGCCGTGTCCGCTCAACGATTACGAAGAGGCTCCAGTCCCTGTGTCTCGTCCCACGGCCGCTGGGCCCTCACGCCGCGACAAAGACGACTCGATCATTCTGCTGTAGTGCCTTTAGCACGAACAAGTTTAGGGCCGCTAGTCTTCGCCGACGCTGACGCCCGATTCGTTGGGAATCATGTGGCCGTCGGGGGTGATGATGGCCTTGTGATCGGGCGTGATGTGTTCGCCTTCGATCGTGACCTCATCGCCGGTCGGCATGGCAATCGGCAGGTGATCGAGATAACGTTCCGCGTCGATGGCTGACATGCACCCGGTGCCCGCCGCGGTTACCGCCTGACGATAAACCGAATCCTGCACGTCGCCGCAAGCAAAGACACCGGGAATGTTGGTCGCCGTGGAATGCCCGGACGTCTTGAGATAGCCGATCTCGTCCATGTCGAGCTGTCCGCGGAAAAGTTCCGTGTTCGGCTTGTGCCCGATCGCGACAAACACGCCCGAGCAGGGAAAAACCTTCTCTTCGTGGGTTTGCAGGTTGCGTAAACGCACGCCGGTGACGCCTTCGTCGGGCGTTCCCAGAATCTCCTCGACGGCGCTGTTCCAGATAAACTCAATCTTTTCGTTCTGAAACGCCTTGTCCTGCATGATTTTCGACGCCCGCAACTTGTCGCGCCGGTGGACGACGTAAACCTTCGCGGCGTACCGGGTCAGAAACGTCGCTTCCTCCATCGCCGTGTCGCCGCCGCCGACCACGACGAGCGTCCGATTGCGAAACGCCGGCAACGGCCCGTCGCAAGTCGCGCATGCCGACACGCCGTTTCCGCCAAAACCATCCGGCACCTTCGCCTCGCCCGGAATCCCGAGCCACTTCGCCGACGCGCCTGTCGCGATGATCAGCGTTTGCGTCTCGATGGTCGCCTCCTCGGTGTAGATCTGAAACGGACGTTCGCTGAGATCGACTTCCGTGATCCACGCCTCCATGAACTCAGTGCCGAACCGTTCGGCCTGTTTGCGAAACTCGTCCATCAGTGCGGGTCCGTCAATCCCTTTGGCGAACCCGGGATAGTTCTCGACGTCGGTTGTAATCATCAACTGCCCGCCCGGCGTAGTTTGCTTTTCGGCGTCTGCCGGAGCGTCGATCAGCAGCGGGCGCAGGTTAGCGCGAGCGGTATAAATGGCAGCAGTCAGGCCGGCTGGGCCGGATCCGATAATTACAACGTCCCTTTTAATCGTTTCGTTATCCATAGCCCATTCTTTAAATCCGTGGTTTTCAAACGGTTGAGCGGTATAGTATAACTACGGACATTGAGGTAGTCGAACCTGATGGCTTCGGTTGAAACGATTGCCGTGATCGGCGCAGGGACCATGGGCCACGGAATCGCCCAGGTTGCAGCGTTTTCCGGGTTTCGAGTACTTCTGAGCGACGTAGATCGGGAGTCGCTGGCGCGAGGCGTCCAGGCGATCGAGCGAAACCTCGAAAAGGGGATTCAGCTCGCCAAGTTGACTGAAAACGATCGCGACCGCACATTGCAGCAGATTCGCGGCACCATCAAGCTCGAAGAGTGTGCCGCCGCCGATTTGATCATTGAGGCCGCCCCGGAGAAGCTGGATCTTAAACAGGAGATCCTGCGGCAACTGGAATCGACGTCGGATCAGCCGTTCATTTTCGCGAGTAACACTTCGTCGCTGTCTATTACCGAGATCGCGCGCTATTCCAAACGCCCGGACGCCGTTATCGGCATGCACTTTTTCAATCCGGTCCATATCATGCGCCTGGTTGAGATCGTCGTGGGCGAAAAGACGAGCACCGAAACTGTGGATACGGTTTCGGACGTCGGCAGGCAGATGCGCAAGGAGCCGATCGTCGTGAAGGACGTGCCGGGTTTTGCTTCGAGCCGTTTGGGCGTCGCGATCGGGCTCGAAGCGATGCGGATGCTCGAACAAGGTGTCGCCAGCGCGCGCGATATCGACACGGCGATGGAACTTGGTTACAACCATCCGATGGGGCCGCTGAAATTAACCGACCTTGTCGGCCTCGACGTGCGCTTGAGCATCGCCGAGTATCTCTACCGCGAATTGGGATCGGAAACGTTTCGGCCGCCGGAGCTGTTGCGGCGGATGGTGAGCGAAGGGAAGTTAGGGAAAAAAACCGGCGAGGGCTTTTACGATTGGAGTAAGGAGCAGGAAGACAAGCGCCGCGCGCAGTCGTCCTGATACCCGGCCGCACAGTGTTGTCAAACATGAGCACGCCTTACAACAATGAAGAGCGACGATTCGCGCTGCGCATGTCGCTGCGTTTACCGATTGTGGTTTCCGGCCGCGCGGAAGATGGTTCTGCGTGGAGTGAGCCGACCGAAACCGACGACATCTCGACTTCAGGGGCGCTTTTTCATCTGAATCAAAAGGTGAATCGGGGCGAGCGTTTGTACCTGCGCGCGCACCGTCCTGATGGCGCGCCGATCGAAGTCACGGCGTTGGTGGTGCGAGTTGCGCCTGCGATTTACGGCACCGCGCGCGTCGGCGTGCAGATAGCCGAGCCTACTGAGAACTGGTTGCGGCTGTTTGTCTCGTGGGTCGCCGACGAACAACCCGCAACCGATCCGGAAATCTCTTCCGACTAATTATCCCTTCTCAGCAAAAGCTACGAACTTCTTGATCGTGGACCACTGTCGCGTCGTCGCGACCACGCCGAGCTGCTTCTCCATAAAACCATTCGGAAAACCAAACCAGCCATTCGGTTTGCGTCGCGCCACGACAAACGCGACGCGATCGCCGATATCGAGCACTTCAAAATATTCGGTAGTTGACGTCAGCGGGAGCTTCGGAGTGTTGGCCGGCGTCTCCGCGAAGAAAATGACGCACAACATCGCATCGGTCGGGTCGATCGTCTTGAACGGATCCTGCTTGGCGATGGTTGTGAGGTGCTCCAACGGAAGCACGATGACCTTCAGCTCTCGCTGCGTCAAAGCAAACAGTTGCTTCTCGATCTTCGACGCGAGCAGGGTAGCGTTCTTGCTCGCGGATTCGAACGTGACGTTACCCGCTACCAGAAACGTCTTCACGTTCTTCAATCCGGCCGTCTCGCAAAGCGAACGCAACACGTCCATCTTGATGAGATTGTTTCCGCCGACGTTGAGGGCTCGGAATAGCGCGACGTATTTGGGCATGGCTCACTCCGTTGGAAGAAAAATCCATTTCGCACAGAAGCTCTGCAACGACTTGCCGGCGGCTTCTTCCATCGCGTTGGTGAAGTCGGCCGTCACCACTGACTTGCCGAAATGACGGCGCGTGAAGAGTTTCAGACCGTTCCAAAACGCCTGTTCGCCCATCTCCTCGCGCAGGAGGTGCATGACGTAAGCGCCTTTGTCGTACACGATGATGCGATCCTCTCGCGTCGGGTGGAGCCAGTCAGGGAAGACGAGTGATTTGTCTTTGCCCGCGGCTTTTACCTTCTCGTAATTGGCGCGATACGAGTCGATCTCGCGCATGTAAGCCTCGCGGCCGAAGCGATGTTCGAGATACGCGGCGGCGATGAAACTGGCGATACCTTCGTTGAGCCAGAAGTGGCCCCAGTCGCGGCAAGTGACCATGTTGCCCCACCATTGATGCGCAAACTCGTGCGCGCCGAGCCACTGGTCCTGCTCATTTGCGAGCACCTGTTTCCCGTACGCTTCCTTGAGCGCGGTGAAAGCGTCCATCTCCTGTTCAACTCCGCCTGCCGCGAGCACCTGCGTGTACGTTGCTCCCGGATATTTGACGCCCGCGCGCTCCTCGAAGAAGGCGAGCATATCAGGCGTGTCCTTGAAGATGCGCCGCACTTCGTCGTCGGTGTAGTCGGTGGCGAGGTAACGAAGCTCGACGTCGCCCTTCTTCTGTGTCACCACACGATATGGGCCAATAGCAAAACCGAAGATGTACGTTGGGATCGGCGTCGTTTGTCGCCACTCGGTGACGCGCCTGTTGCCCGGCATCGGATGTTGCGACACCTGGCGTCCGTTCCCGACAGGCGTCAACGACGTTGACGCGACCAGTTTCATCGTGAGGGTCGCTTTGTCTGATGGATCGTCGACGCAGACCATCCACTGACTCGTGGAAAAAATCGTGTAGACCTGGTTTCGTTCGGGGAAGAACCGGATGCCGTATTTGGGCGTGCCGTGATAGTGAATCTCAATCTGCTGCTGTTGCTGCGTGCCTGCGATCTCGATACTCAAACGACGATCTTTGACTGTGAACTTGAGGGGCGTACCCGCGAACGTCACCGAATCGATCGTCAGGTCGCCACAGTCGAACTCGACAACTGGACCGCCGTACGCGAACGTGATCTCAACACTTCCTTTGATTGTTTTGTTCGCGATGTCGGGCACGATGGTGGCGGTGTAGTGAAGCACGTCGGGCTGCGCCGCGCTCGCGTGACCCGCGCCGAGACAGAGCACAAGCAACAAGCATCTCAAGATCATCGTTGCCCCCATACGATTCGATGAAATAACTCCTCCATCTCCGCGGGCGACTGCTTCATTCCGCGATCGATCCACCACGTCATCAACGACAGCAACGCGCCCGCGTGCGCGAACGCCGTCGCGCTGCGCTCGTGTTCCGGAATCGCTTGCCCGCGCGGCAGTTCCGAGAGTCTCCGCTCGATGCCGCGCGCAAAATGGCCGCGCGCGAGTTCCAGGTTCGCCTCCAGTTTTCCCGCCGACGATAACGCGTTCACGAACTGCTTGGCTTCCGCAATGTGACTGAAAAACTCCCGCACCGGAAACACACGATCGGAAGTCTCACCCTTTGCCGACAGCCCCAGCGACACGCCTTCAAAAAACTCATCCGCGTCGCTCATCAACAGATCGTCCTTATCGCTGTAGTGCGCATAAAAAGTCGAACGCCCGACCTGCGCGCGGTCCAGCACGTCCTGCACCGTGATCGAGTCAAACGGTTTCTCCTGCATCAGCGCCACCAGCGCATCGCCGAGCGCGTCGCGCGTTCGCCGCACGCGAGCGTCGGTCTTCTTCCCCTCGAAGGCAAGATGCAGGTCATCATTTCCGGACATTGATCGCCTCTTTGTTCGACAACGCTGAATTCGGCGTTGATGATGCTGGACACCGGCCGCGAAGCCGTTTATTTTCCGTTTTCCATTTTGCATTTGTCATTTTTCATTGCCCTGACAAATGACAAATGAAAAATGAACAACGACAAATGGAAAATGCCATGATCTCTTTACACCAGGTAAGCAAGAAATACGAAACGCCCGCCGGAGTTTTCACGGCGCTCAAGAACGTCGACCTCGAAATCGGCGCGGGCGAGTTTGTCGGCGTCGTCGGCAAGTCGGGCAGCGGAAAATCGACGCTGCTCAACATGATCGCCGGAATCGATCGACCGTCGTCAGGCTCCGTGACCGTAGCGGGCACGCCGATTCACGAGTTCACGGAAAACAAACTCGCTGCGTGGCGCGGACGAAACGTCGGCTTCGTGTTTCAGTTCTTCCAACTCCTGCCGACGCTGACCGCCGTGGAAAACGTAATGCTGCCGATGGATTTTGGCAAAAATTTTCCGCTGCGTGAACGCCGGAAGCGCGCGCAGGCATTGCTCGAGCGCGTCGGTGTCGGCCCACACGCTGACAAACTGCCGGCGACGCTGTCGGGCGGAGAACAACAGCGCGTCGCGATCGCGCGGGCACTGGCGAACGAGCCTCCGCTCGTCCTTGCCGACGAACCGACCGGCAATCTCGACTCATCGACGGCCGCCGCCATACTCGATCTCTTCCGCGGTTTAGCGACACAGGGAACGACCGTCGTAATCGCAACTCACGAAGCCGACATCGCGCGCGTGATTAGTCGCCGCGTCGAGATCTTCGATGGAGCCGTCGCACATGACTACGCTCTGGCATAAAGCCATCCGCGATTTCTGGACCGAACGCGCGCGCACGGCGCTCGTCGTGCTCGCGATCGCGCTGGGCATCTCCGCGTTCGCGTCCGTCCTTTCGTCGTACGCCATTCTCACGCGCGAGCTCGACCGCGGTTACCTGAACACGAACCCCGCGTCGGCCGTGTTGCGCGTGGACAGGATCGATGACGATCTCGTCGCGGCGATCTTGCAGAAGCCGGAAGTCGCAGCCGCTGAACCGCGCAGAACAGTGAGCGGGCAGATCAAAGCGGGCCCGATCCAGTGGCGTAACCTCGTGCTGTTTGTCGTGAAGGACTACGGCGACATTCGCGTCAGCAAGCTCGAGCGCGAAGCAGGCGCGTGGCCGCCGGCGACCGGCGAGATATTGATCGAGCGCGATGCGTTCCAGGTCGCGAAAGCAAAGATCGGCGACCAGGTCACAGTTAAGACCGCGAACGGCAAGGAGCAGCAACTCACCGTCAGCGGCAGCGTACACGACGTGGGCCAGGCGCAGGCGCGCATGGAAAACATCGTCTACGGCTACATCAACCTGCCGACGCTGGTCCAGCTCGGCGAAGAAGCGTATCTCGATGAGTTGAACATCCTCGTGCGGGAAAAGAGGTTTGACAAAGCGCATATCGAGCAAGTCGCGGCTGAGGTGCGGACGACGATCGAAAGCCGCGGGCAACTGGTGCGAGACGTCATCGTGCCCGCGCCAGGCAAGCACCCGCACTCGGATCTGATGGGCCTGCTGTTACTCGCGATGTCGAGCTTCGGCATCTTTGTGCTTTTCCTGAGCGGGATCCTGGTCGTCAATCTGCTGACGGCGATGATGGCGTCGCAAGTGCGACAGATCGGAGTGATGAAAGCCATCGGCGGCACGCGCTGGCAGATCGCGCGGATCTATTTCGGCCAGGCGCTGTTTCTCGGAATCGCTGCCGTGGTCGTTTCGATTCCCCTCGGCATCATCGGCAGCCGCGCGTTGTGCAATTACATGGCGGTATTTTTGAACTTCGACATCAGCAGTTACGGCGTGCCTATCTGGGTTTACGTGCTGGTGGCGATCGTCGGGATCGCCGCGCCGCTGCTGGCCGCCGCGTATCCGATCTTGCGAGGCACGGGTGTGCCCGTCACGATCGCGCTGAGCGATTTTGGACTTTCGAAAACTGCGTTCGGCGCCAGCGTTTTCGATCGCATGCTCGCGAGGATCGGAGGCACTTTTAGTCCAATCGTGTTCGCCTTTCGAAACGCGTTCAGACGGCGCGCGCGGCTCGCGTTGACACTAGTGACGCTCGCTGCCGGAGGTGTCTTCTTCCTCTCCGCGCTGAACATTCGCGCGTCGCTCATCAACACGCTCGATCGCATGTTTGGCGCGCGCAAGTTTGATTTAACCGTTTCGTTCGCGAATCCGTACGACTGGCAACGACTTCAACGCGCCGCTGCGAGAACACCCGGCGTGACGCACGCCGAAGGTTGGTTCATGACTGGCGGTTGGCTGACGCCTGACAAAGAGTTCAGCGTCGCCGCGATTCCCACCGACACAAAACTCCTCGATTTCGAAATGCTCGCCGGCCGCTTTCTACAACCCGGCGACACGGACGCGATCGTCATCAACACCTCGCTTGCCCGCCGAGTGCCTGCCCTTCGCGTTGGCGACACCGTTACGCTTCGCATTCACGACAAGGAAGCGAGGTGGCGCGTCGTCGGTCTGGCCAAAGAAGCGTACGCGCGTTCGACGGCTTACGTCCCGTTGAGCTACGTCCAAAACCGCGAACCGGGATTGGTAAACAGTCTTCGCCTCGCGCTGGCCCAAAACGACTTCGACTCGATCGCCATCGTCAAAGAAAATCTCGACAGAAATTTGGAACAGGAGGGTGTCCGCGCGCGTGGAAGCTCCAGCACGGCTGAAAGCCGCTTCGGATTTGACCAGCACATGGTGATGATCTATGTGTTTTTCATCGTCATGTCTGTGATCGTGGGCAGCGTCGGCGGCCTCGGTCTGATGACGACGATGAGTCTCAACGTGCTCGAGCGGCGACGCGAGATGGGCGTGTTGCGAGCGATTGGCGCGACGCCGCGAGTCGTGTGGCTGATCGTGATCGTCGAGGGCCTCGTGATCGGGATCCTGAGCTGGACGATCGCAGCGCTGCTCGCGTGGCCGGTGAGCAAGGCGCTTGGCAACGCCATGGTCAAGGCGCTCTTCCAAAGTGGGCTGGACTTTACGTTTGAACCGCTGGGCCTTTTGATCTGGCTGATCATTTCACTTAGCGTGAGCGCTGCGGGAAGCTTCCTTCCAGCATGGAAGGCCTCAAAAACCACCGTTCGGGAAGCATTAGCTTATGAATAAACGAATCCCATTTATCACCTTCCTCTTATTGCTTTGTCTCGTCAGTGCGAGCGCGCTCGGTTTGCAAACCGCGGCGCTGCCGAGAGCTGCGGCGTTGCCAGCAACGGCGCTGCAAGCAACCGCTGCTCAAGCGACGGCGAAGGCGCCGGTAACAATTCCTTTCGAGCTCAACGGCAGGCACATCATTCTGAAAGGGAAGGTCAACGGGCAGCCGCTCACGTTCGTTCTCGACACGGGCGATCAATACGCAATCGTGGATCTGGATCTAGCGAAACGGATGAACCTGAGTCTCAACGGCGAAGTCAGGGTCGGCGGCGCGGGCGCAGCAGTCTCGAGCGGCGCTTTCGTTAAAGACGCGACGTTTACGCTCGACGGTCTCGAGGGTTTTTCGCAGCCCGTCAAAATGGCGCTGCCGCTCGGAAAGACGCTGTCACCACGCGCGGGCCGCGACTTTGAAGGCATCATCGGCGAGGAGTTCATCAAGGAGTTTGTCGTCGAGGTCGACTACCAGGCGCGCCTGTTGCGGCTGCACGACAAAGACAAGTTCAACTACAGCGGTCCGGGCGAGACCATCCCGATCAAGCTGATGCACGGGCATCCGATCATCGACGCGGAAGTGACGCCGCTCGGAAGCAACGCACCGCTGAAAGGTAAGTTTGTGCTCGACCTCGGCGCCGGTCTCGCGCTCGCGCTTTACAGCCCGTTCGTTGCCGAAAACAAACTGCTTGGTCCGGACGCGAAGACGATTAGATCGCTCGGCGGCGCGGGCGCCGGTGGTGAAACGACGGGGCGGGTCGGTCGCGTCTCCGATTTGAAGATCGGCAGTTACACGATCAAGAGCCCGATCACGCTATTCTCGGAAGATAAGGCAGGCGCTTTTGCGATGTCGTCGCTGGCGGGGAACATCGGCGCGCGCGTCGCGAACAAGTTTCGACTGTTCCTCGACTACGGTCGCAGCCGCATCATTTTCGAGCCTAATTCGACTTTCGCGGCGCCATACGATTACGCGCAGGCCGGCGTGAGCGTGATCGCCGAAGGCAGCGACTATCGCACGTTCCGCGTTCGAGCAGTGCTGGAGAACTCACCCGCGTCGGAGATCGGTTTGCAAAAGGACGACGTCATCCTGTCCGTCAACGATCAACCGGCGGCGCAGTTGACGCTCTGGAAGTTGAACGAGATGTTTGAGCAGCCAGTGCCGTACAAGCTGACGGTTCGTCGCGGCGATCAGATGCTATCGCTGACACTGAAGCCAAGAAGATTGGTTTAGGTAGATCTGTTCAATATGAAGTCGGCGATGCTTCGCAGCACGGTCGTCGGGCGATCGATCCGCGCGAGCGCATCGCAGGCTGCACGGTGAGCGTTCATCGCGGCTTCGCGCGTTTCCTCCAGACCGTAAAAAGACGGATACGTCGCCTTCAGTGATTGCACGTCCTTGCCCGGCGTCTTCCCGAGAGCTTCCACACTTGCAGTGATGTCGAGCAGATCGTCCGTGATCTGAAACAACAGTCCGAGATGCGAAGCGTAACGCGTAATCGCGTCGAGTTCGTGAGCGGCGGCGTTGCCGATGATCGCGCCGCAACGCGCGGCGGCGACGATCAGCGCGCCCGTCTTGTGGCGGTGAATCTGTTCCAACTCCGCCGCGTTCACCTGACGCGCTTCGGCTTCCATGTCCAGCGCCTGGCCCGCGACCATTCCTTCCGGCGTTCCTGCCGCGCGCGCGAGCTCCGAGATCAAAGCGAGACGCGTCGCTACGTCGAGTCGTTCGTCTTCGGCGATCGTGTGAAACGCGAGTGTTTGCAGTGCGTCGCCTGCGAGGATGGCAGTCGCTTCGCCGAATCGGACGTGACAGGTTGGCCGACCGCGGCGTAGATCGTCGTCGTCCATCGACGGCAGATCGTCGTGGATTAGCGAGTACGTATGGATCATCTCAAACGCGCATGCCGCTTTGGTCAGGTCCTGGATCTCGGCGTCGAACGCCTGTCCGGTGGCGATTAACAATCCGGGGCGAAAGCGTTTGCCGCCGGCGAACACGCTCCAGCGAATTGCTTGATGGATTTTTTCAGGCGCGGTCGAGGACGCTGGAAGAAGCTTATCGAGTTCGACCTCAACCAGCGACTGGATCTCTTGGAAGACGGATTTCACGAATTATTATCGGCGTCGTTTTCGGTTGGTTCAGTGTACGCGCTCACGACCGGCCGGCCCTGATTGTCGCGCAGCAGCACCTCGATGCGGCGCTCGGCCTGATTCAAACGGTCCTGGCACTCGCGCGACAGACGAATACCTTGCTCGAACAGTTCGAGACTCTTTTCGAGCGGCAAGTCACCGCTTTCCAGTTGCCGAACAATCTGTTCGAGGGCTTCCAGCGACGCCTCGAAAGTTCGACCCTGCTCCCCAGCGTTTTTCATTTCACTCACAGTTTATCTTCCTCGCGACGAGCGCTTGCGCGGCTTGAGTATCGGACTGTTCGGATCGAGCGCGCCAATCGCCGGCAACTGCTTCATCACGTTGTCGACGATGCGTTGCACGACAGCGTCGTCTTTGAAATCGGTAACTTTCCAACCATCCGCGCCGCGCTTCATGGCCAGCTCGAACCGGCGATTGTTCAGCGACGCCGACGCCTTCGCCGAGTCGCCTTCCGTCGTGATCGTCATCAACGACGAAACCGCGGCGACAAGCAAGACAAAGGGCTTCGGCTCCGACTTCGACGCGAACTCCTTGATCTGTTTCGACACTTCGTCGTGAATCGCCGGTTTCAACTGCTGTAGCAACGACGGCATGGAGCTATCGATCTGCTGTTTGACTTTGTCGCTCAAGGCGATGCCGTAGCGGGCGGCGGCCTTCTCGCTGACCGCGCCGACCATGTTCTTCGCGATCGCGTCGTCGTCGAGCCGTTTCTCAAACTCTGCCGTGTCGCCGCGTTGCGCTGCGTCGATCATCACCGACAGCGCGTACGACGGAGTCGACTGAAAGTAGCGCCAAAAGAAAAAACCGCCAACGGCCAATCCGACGACGCCGACCAGGAAAAGCACGAACAGAACGCCAAGCACCTTGGGCCAACGTCGTTTCTTTCCGCCGCGTGCCATTGGGCTTCCCGGCGCTGCGCCCGGACTGCCTGGCGGGGCGTCGAGATTGATGACTATGCGCTTGCGGCTCATTGATTCTGATCCGTGCTCACGACGCGAGTATTCAGTTTTCCCCGGGCTAGACGCACGTTGACTTCGTCACCTACGTTCACCGTTCCAGCGTCGCGAACGAGTTTTCCTGACGCATCCTGCGCTATCGCGTAGCCCCGTTGCAACACCGCGAGCGGCGACAGCGCGTCGAGCGATGCGGCGGCAAGCGCCAGACGCTCGCGTCCGTCCTGAAGTTTTATCTCCATCGCCGCATCGCATGCGGACGACGCGTTCTCGAAACGCCGCCGCGCGCGCGTCAACCTCGATTTGACTTCATCGAATGCGTGCGACAGTGCCTGCTCCTGCACGCGCGATCGCAAATCGACGATCTTGTATCGCGTCAATCGCACCAACTGCCGGCCCATATTCTCCAGCGCCGAACAGAGTTGATCTTCATGCGCGGCGACAATCTCCGCAGCGGCGGACGGAGTCGGCGCGCGAAAGTCGGCGACGAAATCGGCGATCGTGAAATCAGTTTCGTGCCCGACGGCCGAGATCACGGGAATCGCCGATTTGCGGATCGCGCGCGCGACCTCTTCGGTATTGAACGCCCACAAGTCTTCAGTCGAGCCGCCGCCGCGTCCGACGATCAGGACGTCGACGAGATCGCCGGTCCGTCCTTCGCGCAGCGCTCGCTCGTGGTAAAGGTTGATTAGCCGGATGGCGTGCGCAATCTGTGGTCCAGCGAGGTCGCCTTGCACGCGCGCCGGCGAGAACAGGACGTGGACCGTTCGCGTGCGGCGCGAGATGACGTTGAGAATGTCGCGAATCGCCGCGCCGGTTGGCGACGTCACGATACCGACGCGTCTCGGAAAGACCGGCAACGGCCGTTTCAATTCTTTCGCAAACAGACCTTCCGCACGCAAACGATCACGAAGCTGTTCGAACGCGACTTGCAACGCGCCCGCGCCGACGGGATCGAGCGTTTCGACGACCAGTTCATACTCACCGCGCGGCGCGTAGAGCGAGAGTTTCCCACGCGCGCGGACGTGCAGCCCGTCAGTTGGACGAAACCGAATACGAGTGTTTGTCGAACGAAAGCACTTGGCGCGCAACTGTGCGTTCGAGTCTTTGAGCGTGAAGTACCAGTGACCCGACGAGTGGGCCTTGAAGTTGGAGATCTCACCCTCGACCCAGACAGCAGCGAAGCGCGATTCGAGCGTGATCCGGATCGAGTTTGTCAGTTGGGAGACGGTTAGCGGCTTGCGTTCCGTTTCGTCGAAAAGCGCGTTGAATAGGGGTTGATTAGCCACGGATTAACAAACTACTTCCGTCCCGCAAGCGGGAGTCACATGGTAAAGGAGATTTTAGAAATCGTTTCTACTGACGTCGCGAAAGCGGAAAACCACATTTGAACGAATTCCAAAAAAACTTTTCCACTGACCTTGCGCAAGCGGAAAACACGTCACGGCGTGTTGTTCAAGCCGACGACGGGGCTCAAACGGACCGACGCGCCGTCGCGGTTCGCCCGCACGCGCACGCGCGGGGAGACGGAAGAGGCGTTCGATGCGTAGGTTATCGTGTAAGCCGATCGAAGTTGGGCCACGACGTCGTCGTATGCTTTCTGCAAGTCCTCCAAACGGCGAATCGGATAGTAGACGCCGCCGGAAGCAGCCGCGAGCTTGCGTCCTTCTTCGTCAGCGCGCGTCGTCAACGTCAGATAACGGGTGCGCAACGGATCGATCGTGATCTCCGGTTTCGGCACACTCGCTTCCGGTATTAGTCCCGAAGGAACGTACAACGGATAAACAAGCGCGCCTGATTCCGTCAGCGCTTCCAGGATCGCCGGGAACGGTACAAACGACTTGTTGTCGTCGCCGTCAGACATGACGACGATCGCCGTGCGCTCACCGCGAAGCAGTCGCAACGGCGCGCTCAAAACGTATCCGAGCGCGTCGTAGAGCGCGGTCCCGCCGCCGGCGTCGATCTCGTCGAGTTTTCGCGAAAGCATCGCGCGGTCGGTGGTGAAATCGGAAATGATCTGAATGTCGTCGCGAAAACTGATGATCGAGATGCGGTCCTGCGGGCTCGTGGTGCGCAGGAAGTCGCGCGCGGCTTTGCGAATAAAGTCCATTCGCTCTTCAACACTGCCGGACACGTCCAACAGCAACACGAGATTGAACGGCTCATTCGCGGGTGCGACGTTCGTAACGCGCCGCTCGATTCCGTTTTCCCAAACCGTGAAGTCTGACTCGCGCATGCCTCCGATCGCGCGGCCGTTGCGATCGGTAACGCTGGCGGTGAATCGCAACAGTTGCGGCGCGACGGCGCTGACGATCTTCCCAGGTGGCATGCGTGACACGAGCGCGGGTTCTTTTTCGGGCGGCGGAAGCGTCTTGGCGTAATCGCCAAACATCTTCGGCGACACTTTGCGAATCGCGTCGACGAGCACACTATCGCCCGCACGAACAATCGCACGCGCAGCTTCAGTCAGCGGACGTTCACGCAGATCCGCGGGCGCCATGGCGGGATCCACATTCAACAGCACGACGCCGCGCTGCGTCCTGAAATCCAGCGCGACTGTATCTTCCTTCTTCGCTTCCTTCTCGCCGAGCCGTCCCGACAACTTGAATGTCCCACCCGCCTTTTCCTTCACCGGCGGCAACTCGACGTCGCTCATGTAGCGCGGCCGGCTTGCTTCCCAAAGAAAGTCGAACTTCAAAGCGTCTAGCGGCACGTCTGCGTGAATCGTTCCCGTGTCGGTTCTCACCACCGCGGATTCGACGTTGCCGACGACGTCAACGGCGCCCGCGTGGCCTTCAACCTCAATTTTCGAACGCTCGGGAACCTGGACGACGACGTCGATCCGGTTCTGCTCGCCGCGCGGACGCACGTCAATCGAAACCTTGCCGGCTTTCGAGTCGATCTTCACGTCGTCTGCGGCGATCGTCTGGCCGGTCGATTTCGCTTCGACCGTCACTTTCTTCTGCTGTTCGGCGGAGGCGATGACGCTGACGCGTCCTTCGATATTCTTTACCGAAACCGAGACTTTTTCCGGTGTCTCGACTTCCTGTTTGAAGCCCTGGGCGACCGCGGAACCACTCACGCAGACGAGCAGCGACAACAAAATTAAAAGCTTATTGAAAAACATTGCCGAGCGATCTTGCCCGCCGTTGCGCTGGTGGTCAAGTGAGGTAGGGCTTATGATAGCCGGACGCAAGGAGGTAGCTTTGGCTCGACCAGAACCCACCAAGGATACGAGACTGTTCATTCATAACCTCGTGAAGCGGGACCCGCTCGCCGGCCTCGCCGAAGACGTCCGTAACGGACTGACCGGGCAACGTAAGCGCTTTCTGCCGAAGTACTTTTACGACGAACTCGGTTCGCAGCTATTCGAAGCCATCTGTCTGCTGCCGGAGTACTACCTGACCCGTGCGGAGAACGAGATACTCACGCGCTATGCGGACGAGATCGCGCGGTCAGTCGAGGGACAGAAGACGCTGGTCGAAATGGGCAGTGGCAGTGCTTCAAAAACGCGGCTGATTATCGAAGCGTTGTTGCGTTCGCAACAGGAGCTTCTGTTCATGCCGGTCGACATCTCGTTCAGCGCGCTCGAGAGCAGTTCGCGAATCCTGCTGCAATCGTATCCGCGTTTGCGGATCGAAGGGTTCGCGGCGGATTACTTCGCCGGACTTGCGGAGCTGGGCAAGAAAACGCGCCGCCGGACGCTCGCGCTCTTCCTCGGGTCAAACATCAGCAATTTCGACGTCGATGAAGCGCATCGTTTCCTTGAAGCGATGCGCAGCGTGTTACACGAAGGCGATGCGCTGTTGCTGGGAGCAGACCTTAAGAAAGATCCGGCCGTTCTCGAAGCGGCTTACAACGACGCGCTTGGCGTAACTTCCGCGTTCAACCTGAACGTGCTCGCCAGGATCAACCGCGAGCTCGGCGGACGTTTCGATCTGCACGCGTTTCGTCACAAGGCTTTCTACAACGAACAGGCTGGGCGCATCGAGATCTACATCGAGAGTCTCTTCAACCAGCGTGTGCGCATCGACAAGCTCGATCTCGAAGTTGAGTTTGCGGCGGGTGAGTTGATTCATACTGAAAACTCTTACAAGTACGACAAGGCTGGAATCGCGAAGCTCGCGTCCGAGACCGGGTTTGAATGCACGCGGACGTGGCTCGATTCGCAGGAACGCTTCAGCAGTAATCTTCTGCTCGCCGCCTGACGCTGAGGAATGAACGCCGCCGATAATCAGCTCGTTCAGTTCCGCAACGTCAGTTTTTCACATCCGAACGCTCCCGCTCCCGTCATCTCCGATCTCAATCTGAACGTCCAGCAAGGCGAGACGCTCGTCTTGCTCGGCGAGTCGGGCTGCGGCAAGACGACGACACTGAAACTCGTCAACCGTTTGTTGTTGCCGTCCGCCGGCGAAGTGATCGTCGAAGGAAAAGCGACGACGTCGTGGGACCCGATCGCCTTGCGCCGTCACATCGGTTACGTGATTCAGGAAGGCGGACTGTTTCCACACTTCACGATCGCGCGAAACGTCGGTCTCGTGCCCTCGCTTTCGGGTTGGGACGAGAAACGCATTGCGGAACGCGGGCGGGAGTTGCTGAGCCTCGTCGGACTCGATCCGGAGCGGTTCGCCGATCGTTATCCGCGCGAACTTTCAGGCGGACAACGCCAGCGCGTCGGCGTGGCGCGCGCTCTCGCCGCCAATCCGTCGCTGCTGCTGCTCGACGAACCGTTCGGCGCACTCGATCCTTTAACCCGCGCCAGTCTGCAACGCGAGTTTGCCGATCTCTCGCAACGTTTGGGAAAGACGGCGATTCTCGTAACGCACGACGTGCGCGAAGCATTGGCGCTCGGCACGCGCATCGGCCTCATGCACAAGGGAAAGTTGTTGTTGCTCGAGTCGCCGGAAGGCTTTCGGGCGTCTTCAAACGAACAGGCGCGCGCGTATCTGGAAACGCTTGTATGAGCTTCTGGCAATTTCTGCAAACAAACTGGGCCGAACTGGCGACGCTGATCAAGGAACATCTCGTGCTGGTGTTCATCTCGATCGCCGTCGCCGTCGTCATCGGCGTGCCGACCGGGATCCTGCTGACGCGTTACCGAGCCTTGCGTGGTCCAGTGCTCGGCATCGCGAACGTGATGCAGACAGTGCCGAGCCTTGCGTTGTTCGGCTTCCTGATTCCGCTGCCGTTCATCGGCGGCATCGGGACACGAACGGCGCTCGTCGCGCTGGTGCTCTACTCGTTGCTGCCGATCATTCGCAACACAGTCACGGGAATACTCGGCGTCGAACCGAGCGTGCGCGAAGCGGCAGTTGCAATGGGCATGACGGACGGACAGGTGTTGCGGCAGGTCGAGTTGCCGCTCGCGGCAGGCGTGATCGTCACCGGCATTCGCGTCGCGACAGTGATCGCCGTCGGCGTGACGACAATTGCGGCCGCAGTTGGCGCCGGCGGCCTTGGCGTTTATATCTTTCGCGGTCTGCGACAGTACGACAACAACCTGCTACTCGCGGGTGCATTGTCGGCGGCATTGCTTGCCCTCGGCGCCGATTTTCTGCTCGGACTCTTCGAGCGACAGTTCAGTTTTGAAACGAAGCGGAAAGGCTCGACGGCCGGAAGACTCATCCCCGTCGCGGTCGCCGCCGTAGTCATTCTCGGCGTCATCGGCGTCTGGCAATTCGCGAAACAACCCGCGAAACAGGATCGCGTCGCTGTCGGATCGAAGGACTTCACGGAATCAGCGCTGCTTGCGGAGATCATTGCCCAGATGCTCGAATCGCGCGGAGTCGCCGTCGAGCGCCGTTTCGAGCTGGGCGGAAACCTGCCACACGAAGCTCTCGTCAACGGCACGCTCGATCTCTATCCCGAGTACACGGGAACGTCGTTCACAGCCATTCTTCATCACGCGCCGGTCACTGATCCGCGCGCCGTTTACGATCAGGTCAAACGTGAGTACGCGAGCAATTTCGGCGTCGACGTAAGTCCGCCGCTTGGTTTTGAAAACACGTTCGCCATTCTCGTGCGCGGCGCCGACGCGCGACGATTGAACCTGAAAACGATCTCCGAGGCCGCGCCGCAAACGCCGCGTTGGCGGGCCGGTTTCGGACAGGATTTCATGTCGCGCGCCGACGGCTATCCCGGTTTCTCAAAAGCCTACGGCTTGAACTTCGCCGAAGTGCGCGAGATGGATCTCTCGCTGACTTACATCGCGCTGTCGTCCAACCAGGTTGATCTCATCGCCGGCAACTCTACCGAGGGGCGCATCGCACAGCTCGACCTGGTCCAACTCGCGGACGATCGTCACTACTTCCCGCCATACGAAGCCGTCTACCTCGTCCGGCAGGACTCACTCGCACGCGTGCCGCAACTCAGGGACGCACTGGCGAAACTCGCCAACGCAATCTCGACTGAGGAGATGCGCCAACTTAACTACGAAATCGATGGGAATAAGCGGGATCCGAAAGAAGTGGTGAAGACGTGGCTGGCAGGTAAAAGGTTTTAGTCCACAGATTACGCACGTCAGCGTAATCTGTGGATAAAACAACGGAGGCGGATCAGCCGCCGCCCTGATTGTCTGGCGGATCGATCGGCGCGGCATCCGGTTCCAGGACGGTGTCCGATTCCGAACTGGTCGGGGCAACAAGATTACCCCCGCCCTGGTTATCCGGAGGATCGATAGGCACTTTGTCGAGTTCTGCATCGTTTGGCATTGTTCTGAGCTCCTTATGGTAGTGATTTGGGAGTTGTGAGTTTCAGGTTGCTGCGCATGCGCTGATCAACCTGTTCCTTTCATGAAAACCTGAATATCAGGCCGGGAAATATATCGTTTGAACGCCTCCGCTCCCCACTGTTGCTGAAGCTGGTTGGAGACGTCCGACGATTTTCTCGCTTGTTCAGCCGATTGGTCCTTGTTGCCCAACTCGGCGTTCGCCCGCGAGGCGATGAACCAGGCGCGCCACTCCGACTCCAACTGTCCGCCGCGTGCGGATCGTTCCTGCGCCTGAGTCGCGAGCGAGAGTGCCTTCTGAGCGTCCTTGCGCGCCAACGCTGCTTCGGCGGCGGCGAGCAGCGCCCGTGAGTGCAAGCCGAAGTCGCCGGCGTTCGCGGCGGAGTTGATGGCGTCGTCGGCAAACTTGTCACCTTCTTTGCCTCCGCCTGAAAGCGATTTTGCGAGTCCCAGCACGTACTTGCTCTGAATCGCGGTTTCCGGATCCTGCGTGCCGGCCATCTCGCTCGCCTGTGTGCTGAGCGCGATAGCGGCGGGCAGATTATGTTCACTCAAACGCATTTCGGCATTCACCATCGTGAGCGCCGGCAGCAACTGCAGGAAATTGCCTTTCTGCGCCGTCGTTGTAGCCGTCACTTCGTCGAGCAACTGCTGCGCCTCTTCATAATGGCCCAGGCGCCATAGAATGTTACCGCGGTTCGCCTTGCAGAAAGCGATACGAAATTTGTTGCCGATCGATTCGTAGATCTTGAGAGCGTTGTCGTACTGCTCGAGTGCGGACGGCCACTTTTCCTGATCGAAGTTCAACGCGCCAAGCTCGAGGTACGCGTCGGCGATGGCCGGCTGCGTGTTGCTCTGTTTGGCGAGGTCGAGTTTCTGGTTCAGCGCCTGTGCGGCGGCGGCGTAGTCGCCCTTACGGCGGTAGCCCCGACCGATCTGAGTCAGGCAGATGCCGACGTTGCGCGGATAGTTTGCGCGCAGGAAGAAGTCCAGCGCCTGTTGGACCATGCGGAGCCCATCGTCGATGCGTAGGGTCTGAATGTACAGACCGCCGAGGTTCGAAAGCCCGCGCGCTTCACGCACGCGGCCCTTGTTAGCCTGTGCGAACTGGATCGCCTGGTCGAAATAGTGTTCGGCCTTCTTCAGGTCGCCCTGCGACGAAAACGTGTTGCCGAGTTCGAGTAAACCGCCGGCGGTCAGGTTTTCGAGCTGTTTTTGTTGGGCGAACGTCACCGCCTGCTGGGCGTAGTTTTCAGCGTCAGAAATCGACCCCTTGAGCGACGCGAGATAACTCAACTCGATCAGCGCCGTGATCTGTTGCGCTTCGTTCCCGATAGCGCGCGCGGCGTCGAGCGACTGCTGAAACTGCGCCTGCGCTTCCTCATATTTGCCCTTATCGCGATAAAGGATCCCGCGCTGCCGCAGCACTTCGTTCACGCCCTCGTTGTTGCTTCCGGCGCGATACAACTGCTCGGCCTTGTCGAACATTTCCGTGGCTTTGGTTGTTTCCGTCTTGCGGTTGTAGACGATGCCGGCGCGCAGGAACGCCGTCGCGTACTGGCCGCTGTTCAACTGGATCGCCTTGAGATAGTTCTCGAGCGCCTTGTCCGGATTGCCGTCGTTCTCGTACGCGTAGCCGAGGTCGACGTAGACCTGGCTGTCTTCCGGCGTTAGCTGCGAGATCTGGATGTAGTGGTTGACGGCTTCCTTGAAATCGCGCCGCACGGTCGCGGAGATCGCGTCGAGATACAGCGCATCGACCGTCGTCACTGAAGAGCGATCACCGACGATGGTCGTGGCGGCGATCAACTCGTCTTTCGCTTTGTCGTAGTAGTCGAGCTCGATCCACGCCTGGGCCAGACGAGCGCGCGCGAGCGCGTAGCGGTTGTCGATCTGAATCGCCTGCTCGAGGGCTTTGCTTGCCTGGAAGTACGCGCCGTTCCGCAGGTTGTCGGTGCCGCGTTCGTACCAACTGTAGGCGGCCGCGGACGGTTGATAGTAAGAACGTGGCCACCAGTGAATGATGGCCCAGATCACCAGTCCGGCGACTACGAACGCCGGGATAACAGCGGCGAGCGAGAAGCGTTGCCGTCGTAGTTGGGTCGTGAGCGTTGCGAAGGCGGCAGTCGCGCGTTTGAAGCCGTCCGTCGGTCGCTTTGCTTTACTCGAAACAGGGATTCCCTCGCCGCTCAACGTCGCCGCCACCGCGCGCAAGTCTTTTAGAAACTCGTCGGCGGTCTGGTAGCGTGCCTCCACCTTCTTTTGCAGCGCTTTCAACGTGATGCGATCGAGCTCGGGCGAGATCTGCGGGTTGATCGTCGACGGCGGCGGCGGCGTGACGTGAATGATCTGCGCGCCGATCTCCAAAACGCTGCCGCCGGAAAAAGCCGACTGGCCGGTCAAACACTCGTAAAGCAGTGCGCCGAGCGCGAAGAGGTCACTGCGGCCATCGATCTCTTTTCCGGTCGCCTGTTCGGGCGAGAGATAGAGCGGCGTGCCGACGATCACATCGCTGCGTGTTTTCGTGGCGTAGATTGTTTGTGCGTCGAGGTCAACGCCGGTCGTTTGCGGCTCAAACAGGTGCTTCACGAGACCGAAGTCGAGCACCTTCACGTTGCCGCGTTCGTTGATCAGCACGTTCGACGGCTTGATGTCGCGGTGAACGATGCCCTGATCGTGAGCTTCGCCAAGCGCTTCGGTGATCGCGGAAACGATCTCGACCGAGCGTTTGAGCGTCAGGCCTTCGTCGAGCAGATCGCTCAACGACTTGCCGCGCACGTACTCCATCACCAGAAACGGCTGGCCCGACGTGGTTTCCCCGTAGTCGTGCACCATCGCGATGTTCTGGTGATTGAGCGCTGAGACGGCGCGCGCCTCGCGAATGAAACGAGCGCGATAGTGATGGTCGGTCGACGTCAGAAACTTGATTGCGACCCGGCGTGCGAGGTGCTGGTCCTCGGCGAGGTAAACGACACCCATTCCGCCCTCGCCCAGTTTTTCAATAATTCGATAATGAGAAACTGTCTGGCCGATCATGCTCGCATGGATTTCCTTCGACGCGCGAGAAAGGAAGAAAACTTGGCAATCAGAGAGGTTCCAGGGTCGAAGGAACGTGCTCTGGGCAGTCCGTGTGACGTGAGGGCATTGTGCAGTAACGGACCTCTAAATTCAAGAGAGGAGAGGAGTCATTGTTCATTTGTCATTTGCCATTTGCCATTTTTCATTTGCGCTTCAGGACGAGAACGCTGCTCTTAAATGGCAAATGACAAACGTCAAATGACCTATGACCAATAACCTGGTTCTGGCCTACAAACTACAGTTTAGTGGCGCGGATCTTGGCTTCCTGGGCTTCCCGGAACTCGTGCAGCTTCTTCCGCAGGTCCGGCCGGGTGTTCGCCAGGATGGCAACTGCCAGAAGCGCCGCGTTCACCGCGCCCGGCTTGC